>CAIYTT010000067.1 GCA_903929195.1 uncultured Bacteroidota bacterium | reverse complement strand
TATTTGGAATTATTTTATAATATTTTTTTCACATATTTTAGCAAAAGTATTTTGATAACTCCACCCTTCTTTTTCTTTCTCTTTATTTCCACCTACATTATTCCAGAATGCTAAAGATATTGGATTGTTGCCATACACATAAAAGAAATGAAATTTGAAAAGATGTATAGCATGTTCCCTTATTACCGATGAGTTTTTTGCGTAAATAGCTATTTCCTCTAATAACGCAAGGTATTTTAATTTTTTATCGGTAGTAATATTTCGTATTTCATCAAGAAGTATATTTAATTCAGTTTGCATGGCAGAGTCTCCAACTTTTACATAAGAACTATCGCATAAACTAAATAGCAAAATAAAATCATCATTATTTGCAAAACGTTGAAAAACAGTAATCAGATTTTGGATTCTATTTATTTTTTGTTGTTTGATATATGTAATTATTCCTACATTAACAACAATTGCGGTACAAATTACTGCAATCAATTTAATAATTACTTCAATATTTTCTATATATTCTTCCATAATTACTCTTTATTCATAAGCAAAAATAAAAAAAACGGCTGAATACCAATTTTAAAAACCATAAAACTCAATTGATAATAAATATATTTTTTATAATATTATTTAATTTCATTGAAAAATCAATTAATCTCAAAGCCAACAATAATACATTAAAAAATAAAATAAATAATTCGTATTGGTAAGTAAGTTATTTAGTACACTTAGATAAACTATGAAAAAAAATGCGCCGATCTTAAATATTGATTACTTAAATAAATACATTAATCGTAAAACCCATAAATTATTGTATTGCTCTGTAGGATAAAAATCGGTAGGTACTCTATTACGTATTTCTGCTACTGATATTTGAAACCTTATAGTTAAGTAAAAATTGTTTTTTAAATGTAATTGTCCACCTATCAATAATTCTATATCTTCTTTATTAAACGGGTATTTTGTCGGGTCTATATATACATAAGGGTCGGTGGTCATATAATCGCTACTGTTTATAAGCCTGCAATAAGAAAGTCCAATACCAAAAATACCTTGTTTTCTATCAAAATAATTAATCATTATGGGTATTTCGGCATATTTTAATGTAGTATGTATTTCTGTAAAATTGACGCCTTGAATTCCTGTTGCAACTAAATCGTGGCTCACCCTTCCTTTTTCAGAGTACAACATTTCCATACTTGCAGCTAAATGATTGGTAAAGAGTATATACACTACTGCACCGGCATTAATACCAACTTTATTGTATTGTGTAAAGTTATCATTATCAATTGTTGCAAAATTAAAACCAGCCAATAAACCACCATAAAATGTCTTATTTTCTTCAACAAAAAAATTACTTTGGGCATTTGTATTATTTCCAAAACTTGCAAATAGAAATAATATAACAATTATTATAATGTGTTTTAATTTCAATTTAAATTAATTTTAATACAAAAAGCATTTAATACCATTAATACAAAGATATGTTGCTTTACGAATTAAAGGTTTATGTTAAAGAGTATATCAATTAATTTATTTAATTCATAGCATAATATATATTTTTACACATTTATTTTTTATAATATTATTATTGAAAAGGGAATAAAAACGCTATAAAACATAAATGCGATGAAAAAAAAGTAATTTTAGAATCATTTTTTGTTATTTTTTAAAAAAATTGACATTAACATTTCTTTTATCAAAGTAAACTTTTTATATTTACAGAATATTTTCAAGAAAATTTGTAAAATTGAAGTATTCATTTTACTTTTAACGCTTTATAATAATTAATATGATGCAATTTGAGGCTGCAAAAACCTTTATAATAGACAAATTAAAAAAAGAGTTGCCAGACCATCTCTTTTATCACAGCGTAAACCATATTATGGATGTTTATAATGCCTCGGAAATTCTTGCTAAAGAAGAAAAGATTAATGATTATGATTTAACACTATTATTAACAGCGGCACTTTTTCATGATTCCGGTTTTTTAGTACAACAAAAAGATCATGAAAAGATTTCTTGCGAGATTGCCAGAGCACATTTACCAAGTTTTGGATATAGTAATGAAGACATAGAAAATATTTGCGGCATGATAAGTGCCACAAAAGTGCCACAAAATCCACAAAATCATTTAGAACAAATTATTTGTGATGCAGATTTGGATTATTTAGGCAGGGACGATTTTTTTGCTATCGGTAATAAATTATTTACAGAATTGAGTCTATATGGTATTATAAGGAACGAAAATGAATGGAATAATTTACAAATACGTTTTTTAGAAAGTCATACTTATTTTACTGATTCAGCAAAAAGACTTAGAAAAGATAAAAAACAAGAACATTTAGAATTAATAAAATCAAAAATAGTATAATATTTTTTGACATTCCCAATTAGGTTGGCATATTTGCTTAATTTACTGCTTTGGGAACTATTATAAAATATGGCTAATTCATAAAGTTTCTATAATCCCATCAATCTTAATTTTTTTTAAATAACACATCACCAATCGTGCTGCATAATTTGGGTTTAATGAAAATTAACATTATAAAAATATAATATATTTAGGTGATTTTTATTTATTCTCCAATACTTTTCATTTCTGATTTCTAAAGTTTGGCAACATTTTGCCTTGTAAACAATAAAATATAAATTAAAATAAATAGCATAGTAGTAAGTGTAGATACTGCAATTTTAAGTAATAAAATATTCAGATTTCCTACATTCCACATTTCTAATATATAGAATACACAATGATGTATAAATATTAAAAAAGCACTGTAAACCAAAAAAGGCATCCAGCCCATTGTTTTTATGGTGGGTTGTTGGTTTATATATTCATTTAAATTTCTTGGCATAAGTGCATTTAATACATTTGTGCGTAAATAGGCTACCAATACCATTGCAAACGCATGTATGCCACCGGTGTTCATAAAAGTATCAATAGTAATGCCTAATGCAAAACCTAACAATAATAAAGCCCAAACAGAGATTTCGAACGGTAGAAGTAAAATAAAAAGGGGATAAACATCGGGGATAAATGCAGGAAAAGTATGTGGGTTAGTCCACCATATCAGTGTTATTCTTTTAAGTATTAAAACCTGTAATAAAACAATGATGCAAAATCTCAGAAAATTTTTCAGATAAATATTCATGTTTTATTTTTTATTATTTAAATCTTCCAATTGTTTTTTTTCAGTAGCCATTGTGTTTTCAATTACATATACATATTGAAGATTATGAAAATCTGTTGATGATTTCAAGTATATTTGCTGTAAAGCATTCTTTTTAATCATTTCCACTTTTTGCACTATACCTATTAAAATATCCGGAGGGTAGTACTGCGAAAAATTTGTATATATTGAATCTCCTTGTTTTACATTTATTTGTTGTGGTACATCTATCATTGTTAATATATCTGGGTCTTTCTCATCCCATATTACAAATCCGTTAGTGCCGTTTTTTAACTTAGCGCTTACTTTATGCTTAGAGCTTAATACAGAAAAAATACTCGCATAGTGTGCCGATACATGTTCTACCCTACCCACAATACCTGTACTGGAAATTACAGCCATATTTTTACCAATTCCATCCTTCGAACCTCTGTTTATAGTAATATAGTTATCGGTAGCATTTGTAGAATTATTTATAACTCTCGCTGTTCTATAAATAAAATCGTAATACTTTATAGTGTGTTGTTTGTTAGTATCATTATTACCTATTTGCAAATGCACTATACTATCCTTTAGCAAGTCGGTATATTTATACTTTTCTAACTGGTTTCTTAGTCTTGCATTCTCGTATAGTAAACTGTCGTTCATGTTCTTTAATCCAAAATAATACAACACATCGCTGTGTTTTTTATATACAATACCGGCAATAGTATTAGCAGAGCTAACAATATCATTACCTTGCACTGTATTTGTATTACCAATAAGAACAATACACAATATCTCTAATAATAGGAATAATATCAGATTAAAAAAACGGCGTATAAATAATATTAAATTACGCAATTGTATATATTTTATTAAACTATTTTTCCACTAAATTTTCTAAGTTCCTATTTATTTTACAAGCATATTGTAATTCAGCATAAATTTTAAATTACAATACCAACATGTATTTACTATTTCATTAAAAAAGGCATTCTTGCTATATTTTTTAATGCCATACCGGTACCTCTAACTACGGCACGCAATGGGTCGTCTGCAACGTGAACAGGTAATTTTATTTTATGAGAAATACGCTTATCAAGCCCCCGAAGCAAAGCACCGCCACCGGTTAAGTATAACCCTCTGCGATAAATATCTGATGCTAGTTCGGGTGGCGTACTTTCAAGAGCTTTAAGAATTGCCTCTTCAATTTTAAAAATAGATTTATCTAATGCCTCGGCAACTTCTTGATAAGAAACCATAATTTGCTTAGGAATACCTGTTACCAAATCGCGTCCGTTCACAGCTATATCATCGGGTGGATTATCTAATTCTTTTAATGCAGAACCTACATGGATTTTTATTTGTTCGGCAGTACGCTCGCCAATCATTAAACTATGGTATCTACGCATTGCTTCCATAATATCGGCTGTAAATTCATCACCTGCTATTCTTATAGACTGGTCGCAAACAATACCAGCCAGAGCAATTACCGATATACCGGTTGTACCCCCACCAATATCTATTATCATGTTTCCGGTTGGCTCCTCTACATCAATACCTATACCTAAAGCAGCAGCCATCGGTTCGTGTATCATATATACTTCCTTTGCCCCTGCTTGCTCAGCCGAATCTCTTACAGCACGCTTTTCTACCTCTGTAATGCTCGATGGTATGCAGATAACCATCCGCCAGCTTGGCGGAAACATAGGCTTTTTAGGATATACAAGTTTTATCATTTCCCGCAACATACCCTCTGCTGCATTAAAATCTGCAATAACCCCATCTTTTAAAGGTCTGATAGTCTTTAAATTTTCATGGGTTTTTTCATGCATCATCATTGCTTTTTTACCCACTGCTACAATTTTATTTGTAGTGCGGTCTATTGCCACAATCGACGGTTCGTCAACAACCACATGGTCATTATGAATAATTAGCGTATTGGCAGTGCCAAGATCTATCGCTATTTCTTGTGTTAAAAATTTAAAAAAGCCTAAAAAGCTCATTATTATATATTTATGTAAATTATTTAATAGTAAAAACGAAAAATAAGATTCAGGTTTTTGAATAATATTCGTGCAAAAATATGTAAATAATTATCCCCAAAACTGAATTTATTATTAAGTTGAAAAAATAGTTTTTATTGAAATTTTTTCATTAAAAATAAGCATAAAATAAATATATTTTAGACTCAAAATTCTAAAAAAAAGAAGACCGAAACAACTGTTAAAATGCGATGCAAGTATATTTATTTAGAACAAAAAACATCAATTTCAATAAACATATTGATATTTTTATTGCTTTCTGTTACTAAAAAAGTACTTTTTGTTTAATTAAAGAACAAAGTTTTTATTTTTTTTTATTTTTTACCAACGTTTTTATACTTTTACTCGTCTTATGGATAAGCCAATAAAATTAGATGGGAAAAACATTGGGATTTGATTCTTTCAATAATTTTATTTGCATACACTTTATTTCATAAAAAATAAATTACAATATATAGCATAGAAATCTACATTAATCAATTTGTTTAAAAATGGCGTGATAATTACATTACGTTAAAACAGTAGAATCTATGCAGATAATCCATTATGCTGATGCAGAACTTATTCATGCCTTTATAGAAGGAAATGAACGCGCACTCGAAATTCTTATCAATAGACATAAAGATAAGGTTTATACCTCTATCTACATGTTGGTAAAAGATAAATATCTTGCCGAAGATTTTTTCCAAGATACTTTTCTGAAAATAATAAAAACTATAAAAGAAGGTAGATACTCCGAACAAGGTAAATTTTTACCTTGGGCTATCAGAGTAGCACATAATTTATGTATGGATTATTTTAGGAGATCAAGACAAAATATCCCTGTTACACTTCCCGATGGTCAAGATATTTCAAGTTTATTTACCACAGAGGCAACACCTTTAAATATTATTGAAAAAAAACAAGTTCATGCAAGTGTAAGAAGATTAATTGAAGAACTACCCGAAGACCAACGAGAAGTTATTGTGCTACGTATTTATGCCGACCAAAGTTTTAAAGAAATTGCTGATTTAACAGGTGTAAGTATAAATACCGCACTTGGTAGAATGAGGTATGCACTCATAAATTTAAGAAAAATGATTTCAGATAATCAACTTGTTTTGCGTTAACAATGTTTTTGTGTTATTTTTGCAAAATGACTCAGCTATCAAGATTTTTCTTTAACGGTAACTATGCAGAAGGTGCAAAAATTTCATTAGACAGCGATGCTGCAAAACATATATGGCAGGTATTACGCATGAGGGACGGAGAAAGAATTCTGCTCGCTAATGGCAATGGTTGCCTTGCAATAGGACTAATAGATACAATTGAAAGGAATATTTGCATTGTATCTATGGAAAAAATTATCAATATGGAAAGGACTAAACACCAATTGACAATTGGTGTTGCTTTAACAAAGAATAATAATAGAAATGAATGGATGTTAGAAAAAATAACTGAATTAGGCGTAAATAAAATAATACCCATTCAAACATCAAGAACTGAAAAAGTCCATTTCAGAGCAGATAGGTGGGAAAAAATAATATTATCTGCAATGCTCCAATCACAACAAAACTATGTACCCGAATTAAGTAGTGTAGTAAAATTAAAAGATGTTTTAAAAAAACATGACCAAGTACCACAGAAATTAATAGCCCATTGCATTGATGATACTGATAAAATATCTTTATCTAAATTGTTAAAACCTGCAATGAATACAATAATACTAATAGGTCCGGAGGGCGATTTCAGCCCTGAAGAAGTAATTTTGTGTAAAGAAAATAATTACAAAGCCTTTTCTTTAGGCAAACAAAGATTAAGGACAGAAACTGCTGCTATAACAGCTTGTGCCTATTATAATGTTGTAAATGATGAGAACTAAAATAAGGAGTTTACTATTTTTTTCTTTTTTGTTGCTGAGTACTAATGTCTTAGCCCAAAATATGAAACTTGCTTTATTAATATATAATGGTGGTGGTGATTGGTATGCCAATCCAACGTCATTAAAAAATCTTGCTTTGTTTTGTAATGAGCAATTGCATACCACCTTCGACCCTACAGAGGCAAGAGTAGAGGTAGGTAGTACTGATATATTTAATTACCCTTTTATACACATGACAGGCCATGGCAGATGGGCATTGACAGATGAAGAAGCTATAAACTTGAGAAAATACTTGGCTGGCGGCGGCTTTTTGCATATTGACGATAATTATGGCTTAGACCCATATGTGAGACCAGCACTTAAAAAAGCTTTTCCTGAATTAGATTTAATTGAACTTCCATTTTCCTACCCTATTTATCATCAAAAATTCTCTTTTGCCAATGGTTTACCAAAAATACACGAGCACGATAATAAACCACCCAAAGGGTACGGCCTAATATACAAAGGCAGATTAGTATGTTTTTATAGTTATGAAACCGATTTAGGAGATGGTTGGGAAGATTTTGATGTACATAGAGACCCGCCGGAAAAACACATTGCGGCATTACAAATGGGTGCAAATATTATACAATATGTATTTATGAACAGTGAATTATAAAACGTAATCATCTATTAATAGTTCAATCGTGCTTCCACTTTCTTAAGGTAGTTTAGGGTGTCTTTATTAACAACATTTCGTTTTTCAGTAATTGGAATTTTTATAATTTGCCCTATTGAAACAAAGAAAGTACCTATATGTCCTTTTGAGTTTTTTAAATATTGTATGCCCCAACTAAATGCAGTTGTAAAAAAATAAAATAAGGGTAAATAGCGCCAGGCAACCTTACTTTTATTTACCCATTGCATTTGTAGTTTTTTATAATTTGCCTGCCTGCCTTTTGGCGATTCTTTATGTAATACCGTTACTGAATTGTCGTAACCTAATGTATAGCCGGCTTCTAATAGTCGGTATGCTAAATCGTATTCTTCCATACCATAATGAAAATCTTCGGGATAAAAACCGGCATCTTGTATTACTTCTTTCCTCATAATATGGGCACCACCGGCAAAGTAATAGGTTAAAAATTGTGGTCTCTTACTATATTTTTCATATTTTTTATGTGGGAATGCAGTTATTTGGACTTCTTTATTTTCATAATACAGTACTCTAAAAGTAATAATACCGGTATTGGCTTTAAAAATATCTTTTTGAAACATAGTAGAGAATTGCAACAAATCAGTAGGTTCTGTAAATGCCATATCATCGTCTATACTTAAAAAAATAGTTCCTTTGGCAATTTTAAGCAACTTGTTTCGTCCTCTTGCTACACCTATATTTTCGTCATTTAAAGTATATTTAATCTTAAGAGCAGGAGTATTATTTATATACTCCAAAACTTCATCATAATTGGTTGTTGATGCATTATTTAAAATAAGTATTTCTTCTAATACAGTATCTAAGCTCTTTTGTATATTTAAATTTATTAGTAGTTCCAATAAATCAGTTGCACGATTATAAGTTATAATAATTATAGATATTCTGTCTGTCATAATATAATTGTAAAATTACTTTAAATAACTAAAATTGGAAGGCAGATTAATAGTTTAAAATAAATATTGAGTTACAGTACCGCTATTATTTGCTGCTTGTAAATTTGATTTTGTATTATTTGAATTGGATTGTTTAATTGTTTTTTTCTTTTTCACTTGTTCAACAAATAGCCCGGCCGTATATTTATCATACAATTCAAATAAAAACTCAATTCGTTTGGTATCATTAGCAAAAGGCTGAGGACAGTAACAACTGTCAACAGCTTTATCTAAGGCTTGGTGTGCTTTTATTAAAATGGCGGGCATTGTAACGGGGTTATATAATTCTGCAAGTGTATTTTCCGAAAATTGTTTTCGTGCATCAAGCACTTCTGCCACTGCAAATTCAATTGCTTGAATCTGTTTTTCTGTCGGGCTTTCCGGCCAAGGATAATTATTATAAACGATATTGTTTGAATATCTAAAATCGCTTTTTAACCTGCCACAAGTATATTTTACCCATGCAATATGCATTTTGGAACTAAGTATGCCAAATACATAGTTGGAAGCATCTTTAACATACAAACAAGTATCACCAATAATATCGTTTTTTGTAAAAAAACCTATTGGAATATAGTTACGATTCTCGGACGATACCCTGGGAATTAGAATATAATTATTTTTTGGTTGCCTAATTTCACCAAAAAGACTCGGTGTTCCTGATAGTTTTTTTGTAGCTGCCCTTTCGCTATTTTCTCTATATTCTCTTACTTTCCTTAGTCTTGAATATATAAGCTTTGATTTCCTAATTTCTGACGGATTAAAATCTTCTAACCAAAGACACCACTTTTTTCCTCCATTTAAAAATTCTTTTGCTCCAATAAAGGGTTTTATATATTTTTCTAATAATTTATTCTCATTTAATATAGCGTCTTTTTCTTCTTCTTCTAAAATTAAATTCCCTCGGTCATTGGGCATATTACCAAATGAAATGGATGAAACATCACAAATTGGTTTTCTCCTTGATTGTAAAATTATGTCTTTAGCATCAACTAAGTACGAATTTATATTTTTGGCAATTACTTCGGTTGGCTTTTTTGTAATATTATCATATTCAAATATTTTTTTGTCGCCTGTATCAAAATTTGCGAATCCTATAATGATTACATGTACAGCAGCATTTCCACTCGCTTCATTGCTCCATTTAAATGTTTGATGTGCAAAATGAATTTTGATTTTATATTTATTAATCAATTCATTCCATAATGCCTCAACTTGCTCCCCTTGCGTTATTGAGTTAGTACTTACAAATGCACTTTTTGTTTTGGGTAAGCCGTCCTCTTTTTTATTTACAATTGTCATATATTGTGCAGCTCTTAGATACCATGCTGCTACATAATCTAATAATCCGGCTGCTTTTACACCATTAAATACCAATTGCATATCTTTTTTTTGAATAGCACTTTGCAATTGTTTCCCTATAAATGGTGGATTACCTAAAATATAATTAAAGCGGGGCATTTTCTTATCCCATGGCATTTTAATAATAATACTTTGCCAATCAATTTGCAAAGCATTGCCATGCACAATTTTTGCATGTTTGGTTAGTGGTAACCTTACAAAATACTGTCCGAATGTCTGGCTTACTAGTTGGTTCATTTGGTGGTCAACTAACCACATGGCAACTTGTGCTATCTGTGCCGGGAACTCCTCGTATTCTATACCGTAAAACTGGTCTACATTTACATTAATGTAATTATCTATATTGGTTGCTATCTGGTTTTTAAATTTAGCTTTCAGTAGTTCTATTTCCAGTAATCGTAACTCCCGATAGGCAATAATTAAGAAATTACCACAACCGCAAGCAGGGTCAAGAAAACGCAATTGGGCTATTTTTTTATGAAATGTATCAAACGGTTTCCTTTCTCGTTTCAATTTTTCAAATTCAGCCCATAATTCATCCAGAAATAATGGTTTTATTACTTTTAATATATTTAACTCACTGGTATAGTGTGCCCCTAAATTACGTCTGGCACTTACATCCATTACACTCTGAAAAAGTGAACCAAAAATTGCCGGCGATATTTTTGCCCAATCTAATTGGCAACATTCCAATAAGGTAAGCCTCATTTTTTTATCAAAAGAGGCAGTTGCTAATCTTTCTTCAAACAATCTGCCATTTACATACGGAAATGCAGCCAATTGCTCATCTATATTTAGTAATCGTCTTTCATTTGGTGTGTTTAGTACTTGAAAAAAAGAATCTAAATACATTGCTAAATCACTACCGTCTTCTGCTGTTCTAATTTCTATATATTCTCTAAAAATACCTTTTTCGAAAATGTTGGTAGTATCTGCAAACAAACAAAATAATAACCGTACCAAATATAGTTCCAATTCATGCCCGCTAAAACCTATTGCTTTCAGTAAGTCGTGCAGTTCGCCCATTTTAATAGCTGCATTTATGTTTACTTGGTCTTGCTCTATAATTACATGCTGCCTATAACCGGATATAAACCCGAATAAATCAATATTGTCAACTAATTCATTCAGTTTAAATTCTTTATTCCAGCCTTCTTCAAGGTCGTATAATTTAATATTTGCAAAATCGCTTACCATTATATATCGGGGCAGGTCTTTCTCTTTTATTCCCGGAAAGTAATCTTTTGCCTGTTGGTAAGCTCTATTTAAATCTTTACCGCGGCTTTTGTGTTCTATTAATAAAACACCCTTCCAAAGTAGGTCTATAAAACCCTTTTTGTCATCCGTTTTATGTATTTTTTGTTCAAATGTAGCAGTCCTGCGGCGTGTAATACCAAATACAAAAAAGAAGCCGTCCCAAAAAGATTTGGCTTCAGCATCCTCACTCGTTTCATTTTGCCATTCGTTACTAAAGGCTAAAGCACGTGTTCGTATTTCATTTAGGCTTATTGGCATAAAAGTGGCATAGTAAAATTATATAATGCAAATATAAGCTATTAAAAGGAAAATATTCTAAGGGTTGTTAAATACAAAAACGAATATTGTATGATGTCAATTATTAATTGCCCCTTGTTTTATCCAGTTTAATATGATTGTTATCTGATAATCCGATAATTTACTCGCCGGATATTTTGGCATAATACCACCATTAATTTGAGTATATAATATACTTGCTGTAGGATATTGTGTATTTACTAATCCCCTTGTAATTAATGTATAATACGCATTATTACTGTCTAAATCTACATGGTCGTTAAAATTATAAGACCCTATATGGCAATTACTATTTATAGCACAATTAGCGGTTAAAACAGGAATTATTTCTTTATTGAAACTTATATTCTGATTTATATCTTGCTCGCTTTTATGTGTACATGCATTCATACCGATATTGAATAAAAACAATATCAGGATGAATGCATGTATTAAATAACTATTCTTCATAATGAAACATATTAGGAATATTGTCCGCAATTTTTGTTGCAATTGAAGGATTTAGAGTATAGCTATCTGTACTGTCTTGCGTATTAAAGTTAATAACAGAAAGCAGCTTGCCATAATCGCAAATAATATGAATATATACTATACTGTTTGCCGTAAGTAAATACGGTTTATATGCTGTAGAAGCAGAACGAATGGGCATGATAACTTTTCTTAAATTAGTTTCAGAACCTATTAAATAAGAAAAGGGTACCGGATTTACACCCGTTTGCATTAAAGAAGTATCTGCAAACCCTTGCAATTTCATGAAATTATACCCGCTAATATTTGTACCATACCACATTGTAGAGGTAGGTATATAGCCATAGATATTAATAACACCCGGCGTCTTTGTGTTAGTGCTTGAATCTAACCCCACATTAAAACTTACTGATGTGTAAGCCCCTATAGGTGCATTACCTATCAGATAGGCTTCGCTATCTATATTTTTCAATATTATTGCATTTGCTACTGTATAAAAAGTGCCATTCGCATTTTGCAAAACAATATTTGATAGGAAAAACTGAGCAGTCTTTAAACTGAAATGCCTACCCATTGCATCTCTATATAATACGGTTGTATCTGCAACTTCATTCGTATCAATATCTGTATGCAGATGAATATAGAACGTACCTGTTGTACCGCCTGAATTGGATGGTTTTGTACAAGAAGTTGTAAATACCGTTGTTACTATTATTGATATAAATAGTACAATAATTAATTTATTTTTATATTTCATAAATTTGTTTTTAAGAATAAGTAAAAATGTAACTGTAACTGCATAATGAGTTTATAAATATATAAACTCATTATGCAAAAAAAGGAGTGATGACCTATTGAAATGTAATTATATACTATTCTACTATTTTAGAACTTATATTGCAAACCCATTTGTATATTATCTTTAGCAGACATTTGAATTCCATTCAAATTTTCTGCAAAAGGCACACCGTATTCTACTTGTAAGAGGAAGTTTTTAATTACCGGTTTATTTAAATAAAAATTAAGACCTGCATAAATACAGCTTCTGTTGCCACCATAGTTTTTAACCTCTGTGGTAGGGTCGTAAACATAAGTATTAGGATACGATATGGATATTAAAGAATCGGAACCACTTATTTTATCGCTGATTACATGCTCAATTCTGAATGACCCACTTACAAACGATAATAATTGATAACTTGCCCATGCAGTACCATGATATACATTGCCAACCTTATAAGCAGCATTATTATTATCCAGTTTTACATCTTCACCCACATTTACCCCAAAAGAAAATTTATTTATTTTTCTTACATAAGTAATATCCGGCATTATACTGTAAGACCCTGTACCCATTTGCATGTCATACGCTTGCCTTCCATTAACTGCCAATGCTGTGTTTCCGCTAGCTTTAATAGTGCCTGTTGGTATATTGATACCTAAACTTGCTACAAAACGGTAATTTTCTTTTGTTGACAAATTATATAAACCATATATTTTAGTGTCGTTGATACCCGATGTGGTAGAATACATTGAGGCCGATGGGTCTTTCATGCCCGGCATAAGCATTGCACCCGGCATTACCATACTCATACTGTTTGTAGTATAGCCCACCATTGCCATTAACGTAAATCTATTGCTTACCCCATACATTAGCATTGCCATGTGCATTTCCATTTGCATTGTTTGCGGTGCCATCATATAATAATATTTATCAAACAGGGTATCATTACTTATTTTTTTAGTTCCTTGTCTATTTCCTGCCATATTCATTTTCATATACGAATAAGAAAGCATCCATTCTCCTTTGCCATGTACGTGGTCTGTCATAACCCCAATTGGTGTTTGGCTACCGGTACAACAACTACCGGCTGTGCAACACGATTTTTCATTTTCGCTACCTGCAATTATAAGTGGTTGTTTTAATGCATCAACTTGCTGTGCAAAACAATCTAATGCAAATAAATTACATATATTTAGTAATATAAAAAATATCTTTTTCATTTATTTTTTTTAAATAGTAAAATTATTATACATCATTTCCATTTAGAAAAGAATATATATTGTAGTTATTTTAATTTCAAAAAAACAATCTACACACTTGGTGGATGAAAAACACTTACCAAATAAGACGTTTTTAGAATAAATTTATAAATATTAAACTCCATTTGTACATTAGTATAATAATTGGTAGGAATACTAATTTTTAAATCATTGCAAAAGAGTGTTTGTACTTCTTGTTCTTTTTGAGTTTGTGAATTTGTACTCTTCTGTTTACTATCAGCATCTAATTTTTTTTTCAAACAGCATTTACCGTTACAATGTAATTGGGGTTTGTTTCTGTTTTCGCATAAGTTTTTGGAAATATAGTCTTTATTGGCTAAATAATTTGCAAGTATAAGTAATTGACTGCAACTATGCAGAAAAATACTTATTACAATTACTATGGCTATTATTTTTTTCAATTGCCAAAAACTTAAAACTTGAATACAAATATAGAATTAATTATCCAGCCATGTAGCAAAATTAATTATTTTAATCAGATAACTGATTGAAGATTGTTAAAAACGCCTTCCTGTTTATACTTCTTGCATACAGGACATGTGAGGGAAAAGAGGAAAATAAAAATAATATTTATAATAAAACGATTATTTTATCCTATTATCCAATTGAATTTTATTTCCTTTTTGCGGGTAATCAAACAAAGTATTTTTACAAATTAACATTTGTTTACCATTGCTTTTCAAAAATAAAGTATCTCTATACGTTACAGAATTCCCCATCATTATCCCAGACGAACTACCATCTTCTAATTCACATAAATTAAAGTCAGAATTATTTTCATACTTACCATCATTTAAAATTAAACTAATAAAATATTTTTTATTTCCATTTTTAAAATAAAAATCCTTATACATGCTATCTTCACTATATGTAATTGCAGAATTAAAAAGAAATAAAAAGATAGTTGAAGATAATATAGAATTTATCAAAAATATATTACCCCATTTATTTTTAAAGATTTTCAAAACAATTCCTATAACCATATTTATGATAAATAAAAAAGGAACATATACTATAATCATTGATAAATAAAAAAGGAACATATACTATAATCATTATAGATACACTTGCTGACGGATGTATCCAAAAAACAAATATTCCTAGTAGTATTAAATCAATTAAACAAATAATAAATAATTTTTTAATCATATTTATAAATATTACACTCTCTTTTTATTTAAATTATAATTAAAAACTAAAACATCAAAAATAGTTCCTTCATGTTTTATTTATAGTCCAATCTACCTAAAGCAAAACTATTTATCACTATACATATCAAGTATTTCCTTATGATATTCTATTTTAGGATATATCCATTCCTCTTTCAAGCATTTAAAGCACTTACTAACGCCATTAAATTCAGGTAAATCTCCTTTAGGTCGCGTTTCTTGAAAATTATAAAAACTATCTGAACCTACAGTATCCTTTTGCCACATCCAATTATCCCAAAAATTAGCATCTTGCAAATTATTTCCATACTTTTTCCAAATAAATTCCCCTTTATGAACTCCATCCTGTATTAAATAATAGAACTCAATATCTTTCAAATTTACAAAACAAAATTCAGCAAGTGCTCTATCTGCTGATTCTTTTGTCATGCCAATAGTTTTCTTTCCATGAAATATACATATTTTCCATGGTTGATTGCTATTTTCTCTATAACCAATCATCGGTGTTATTGAGAAAAATGTATCTAAATCCATAGCAACCATTCTATTTAAATTGTATTCATCTTTTTTTTTATAAACAATATGATTCGCAACAGCATTCGGAATTTTTTCACCTAACCAAAAAACCATCTTTTTCTTATCAGGGCTATAAAATACTGCAGATATATATGGACAAACGTCTTCATTTTTTATTTTCCAATTTTTGGTCAAATCTTTCCAAAAATAAAAACCTCCGTTTTGTCGTCAAGATTTTACTGTATATACAATATATAAACTATCTCTAAGTTCTATTTTTTGTACACAGTATTTTTTAATCATTGCATCTAATTCTGTGTCTCTATCGGCTTGCCCCATACAAGAAAAAAATAAGAGAAAACACGTTAATAAAATTAAGTATTTATACATCTTCTAATCTTTTAAGAATTATTTTTATTTTATTCTTCACCCCGTTCTTCCTGATTTTCCGCAGAGAATCCGGAAGTGAGAATATACACCTCCCTCACAAGGCTTTCACTAGACAAAGCTAAATGAAAAGTAATGAAATTCTTAGCAATATACCTTTTCTTTGAAATCAGTTCTTTGAATACGTTCGTAGCTACGGTTTAC
>CAIYTT010000066.1 GCA_903929195.1 uncultured Bacteroidota bacterium | reverse complement strand
TAATCGGCTGCGAGAAGACCAGTGAAACTTGTGAAAGACTTGAAGATAATATGCCTGCTGAACTTAAAGATATTCCTCTAGTAATTAATTATGGTAATAGCAAACATCAGAATGACGAAGGAGTTATGCTTATAAATACACAATAATTCATTTATTGTATTTACTTTCGCACACAAAGCGTACCTCTTATTTATGAATTATACATATATAATTATTGCAATTACTGTTATTATTTCAATAGTTGCTTTTAATGACCGTAACACCTACAACAAACTAATACTTTACCCTTATGCAATGAATACGCCTTCGGAATATTATAGGCTTTTAAGTTCCGGGTTTATACATGCAGATTGGGGGCATCTGATTTTTAATATGGTTACTTTTTATAGTTTTGGCTCTAATATGGAGTTAATATGCAAAGAATTACGTTTTGGGTATATGTTTGTAATTCTATATTTATCCGGAATTGTTGTAGCCTCATTACCTGCTTTTTTCAAACATCGCAACCAAAGTTACTATTTATCTTTAGGGGCATCCGGTGGGGTTTCTGCAGTTTTGTTTGCTACCATTTATTTTTTTCCTTGGGCAGAGATTGGTTTATTTATTATACCTAAAGGAATACCTGGAATACTATATGGAGTATTGTTTCTTGCATTCTCTGCTTATATGTCTCGAAAAGGTGGTGATAATATAGCACACGATGCACATTTCTGGGGGTCTGTTTATGGCTTTGTTTTTGCATTCGTACTGGATTTAAATTCACCATATACGCATGGTTACAGATTTATTAATGAAATTATGCACCCAACATTTTAATTTATTTTTATTAATAGCAATTTCTCAGCATTGTTCTTTACTTTAAAGCGCTCATCAAGCCTATAACCGGCTACCCATACTATTTTTTTATTACATTCTAGAATCCAAATATTTTCTTTTTCATGTAATGGCACTTTTTGGTCAATTAAAAATCTACTTATTTTTTTCTTTTTCATGCCCAATCCTATTGGGTAAAAATAATCACCTGTTTGTTTTCTTCGTAATATTAACGGAAATTCAATTTCATTTACATCAATATATGCATATCGCGGGTCATATATAATATCAGATTTTTTATCAACTATTGAAAAAGTCAATGCCATTGTTCCTATATTAATAGAGCATGGAACCGCATCTATTAATATAAAATCGGTAGCTGAAACAGTTGGTAATGCTGCAATAATCAAGAAATTCCTATTCCTTAATATTCTGTGCGAATTTGATGCCACAAACCGCCCGGTTTCTGCATTTAATAATTGCAATACGTGTGGAATTTGAAGTGATGAAAAACCAAAAGGTTTCAAGAATTCATAAAAAATTGTATTTAATGCCTCTCTCTTTTTTAATTTTAGAATAGATATATAATAATCTTCACCTCTTTTTTCAAGTAATTCTTTACGCTGTTCCTCTATTGCAATATTAAACAAAATCTCCGTTTCTTTAAACCTTACAATACTTTCATTGACATTATCAATAATGTTTGGAAAGTATTTTTTTATTTGTGGAATAAGGTTCAATCTTACTGCATTTCTTAAATAATCGTCATTAAAATTAGATTCATCATTTCTATAAGGGACGTTATTTTCTTTGGCAAATTCTAAAATAACTTCCTTACTAATATTTAATAATGGCCTTATCAAATAACCATTTACAGGTAATATGCCATGCATGCCACTAATGCCTGTACCTTTAAATAAATTTATGAGCATTGTTTCCACATTATCATTTGCATGATGTGCAGTTACAATTCCGGCATAATTATGTAAAGTTCTTAATTGTTCAAACCATTCGTATCTTAAAATTCTAGCTGTTTCTTGTGTACCTTTTTTCCACTCTTCTACTTTCTGTTTTGTATCAAATCTAATAGTATGAAATTGTATATTGTTTACTTTACACCATTCCTTTATTAAATTTTCATCTTTATCTGCTTCTTCACCTCTTAATTGAAAATTGCAATGTGCAATAGCAAATTTAAATTCATTTTTTAGAAATAAGTAAGCTAATACCATTGAGTCAGCACCACCACTAACAGTAAGTAAAACTGTTTGGTGGGGTTTTGCAAACTGCTGCGAAATCCAATAATCATTAAAATCCGAAACCAAGGTTTCTTTCGTCCAATTTGCAATCAATATAATGAATATTTTATTATTACAGTATTTTATATTTATTTTTCAAAAACAAAAAAAGCATTTTTTTGCTATATATCTTCAGCAGCACTTTGCAGTTCATTATATGTATGCATATCTTTTGCAAGTTTGGCTTTTTCCATACCTTGTTCGTAAATAGATAGTGCATCTTTATAAAGACCTTCACGCTCAAGTAATTTGCCTAAATGGTAATAGGTAGCTACATAATTTACATCTGTTTCTATATTTAAAAGAAAGTGTTTTTTAGCCTCTTCATCATTACCTATTTTAATGTATTCTAATGCTAAAGCATGATTTAAAAAACAATCTTTAGGATTATCTTTTAAAAAGCTATGTATTTTTGATATTCTATCATTCATAAATTATTATAATTCTCAAAGTAATATTTAATCTTTAAACAAAATAATGATTTCAGAAATTGAAACCCAACCAACTTTTGAAGTATTTTAAGAAATAGTTGCGAGTATTACTTTTCTTATTTTTTGATTAAGGCAAATTTATTACTTTAAATGATAAATGTCCTCCTTTAATTAAAAAGCAGGACATTTATAAAAATAAAAATTATTTTATTTTGCAATTAGTAATCTTGTAACTAACTTATTTTCAGGTGTAGCAATATCTGCATAGATAATACTATACACACCATTTGTAAGAGTTGAAATATCAATTTGTTTATTGGACTGATTACATTTTTCTTGTTTTACAGTTCTACCCATAACATCTAAAATAGTTATATAGCCATTAATATTACTTAATCCGGTTAACTCTATATTAATCGTATTTTTTGCCGGATTCGGAAATGCTTCGATACCTGCATGAAAATCAGATAACTCTGTAATACCTGCGGACCAATTAATAGTAAAAAACTGTGAATAACCACAACCGAAATCATTATTATAAGTACCACTTGTATTATAACCATGCATAGGAATGGAAAAATTGTTCATTTTACGTACACTCAAAGTACCTGATGTTATGGAAGTACCTGAAAATCCCCACCATTGCAACCCATCGCAACTGCTGTCTGTAACTACCAGTTTATAGCAACCGGGAGCTAATTTTATTGTATCTGTATAAGTACTACTAATAGCTACATTTGCTCTACTTACCATTATATTATTATTCATATCAAAAATAAACCAACTTGTTTCGCTGATGGAAGAACCTGTAGCAATTGCTTCATTATTAGTTTGGAATACAATTTTGAAAGTAGAGGGGAACATAGGTGCAACCATAAACGAGGATGTCATAGAATCGTTTGATGGGTCATTATCTGTATTACCATTTACATAAAGAATTTTTACGCCAAAATTATAAGTACCGCTCATACCCGACATTGTGGTTAATGTAGATAATGCAGGTAGCACAATATCTGTTTCTTGTAACGAATTTAAACTCCCAACCCATGTATAGGTAACTTGTACGGAGTCCACAACACCATATCTAAAAGTAATAGAATCTATATGCGTTGCACCTGTATTTTTAACATGTATTACAGGAGAACCACAAATAGGATTTTCTCTAAAATTATTTTCATCAAGCGTTGGTGAAATTATTTGGTCTATTGATGCATCAAGCGTTTTATTATATCCACCATAATAAAAAATAGTTGCCTCCGTAGTATAACTTGGCGAACCACTACCCGATGCTATTACATAAGGGTCGAACTGAATATCTAACGGAAAGGTTGTGCCTGCTGTTATACCGGGCAATTTATGATGCTCGGAATAAACCATAGCACCCGGACACCAATTGGCTCTTTCATAAATCCAAGTACCCGATTGTGGGTATAATTCATTTCTGCCACAATCAGAACGCCATATTTTATAGGTATCTATTATACCGCCATTAAGATAAACATAGTAATTATGAGAGCAAAATTCATTGCAGTAATTGCCATCGGAGCCATGCCCGGTAACAGTAAATTTAAGTTCAGATGATTGCGTAGATGCAGGTGCTGTTAAAGTATCTACCGGATACTTTAAGTTAATATCATTCGAGTCAAGATGTGTTGTATCACCATAAGTATAACTACCATGCCAAAGTCTTCTTATAGCTAAAACATCGCGGTCGGGAGTACCTTCTATAAAAGCAAACTTAACATTTGCTGTAAACCCACCTGAATAACCGGAATATAAAATACGCATTGAGGCACTGTCTTTTAATAATTTTGCATAATCGGTTACATCATATACATAATGTTGTTGCCATGTCCAAGGCGTTCTTGGAGCCCCTGCATTTGCATAGGGAGTGATAAATCTGCCTAATTCTAATGTATCGCCATGTGGGGTCATTAAATAATTCATTACAGTATAATCCCAATCGCCGCACCATGTAGAGCCGGAAGGACACATATATTTTCCTAAGGTAAATATCATTAATATTTTT
>CAIYTT010000065.1 GCA_903929195.1 uncultured Bacteroidota bacterium | reverse complement strand
ATAGCAGTGGTTTGTGGATCAGTAGCAATACGGCTATAGCAACAATTGGCAGTGCAACGGGTTTGGCAATAGGGGTAAGTGCCGGCAATACTGTTCTTACCTATAATTTAAATGGCTGTATTACTAGTATGCCGATAACAGTAAATGCTGCACCGGCTACACCTAGCGCCATATTAGGTAGCACATCAGTTTGCCAGGGTAGCATTTTGGTATTAAGCAATGCAGTTAGTGGTGGTGTTTGGAGCAGTAACAATACTTCTGTAGCCGGCATAGGCAGTACTACAGGTATTGTTACATTAGGAGCAACAGGCACTTCACTTATCAACTACACAATTAGCAACAGTTGCGGTAGCCATAGTGTATCACAATCGATAACAGTAAATGCTCAACCTGTTATTACAAGTGGTTCGCCAACTTTGTGCCAAGGTGGAAGCGGAAGTTATTTAACTGCTTATAGCAGTGGTTTGTGGATCAGTAGCAATACGGCTATAGCAACAATTGGCAGTGCAACGGGTTTGGCAATAGGGGTAAGTGCCGGCAATACTGTTCTTACCTATAATTTAAATGGCTGTTATGCAATAATGCCAATAAGTGTAAATCCTTTACCTGTTATAAGTGGACCTACAAATGTTTGTGCATTAGCAAGTATCGGATTAACGAGTAGTTCAACCGGGGGGGCTTGGTTAAGTAGTAATACCGCATTGGCTACTGTAAGCAGTTCAGGTATTGTTACCGGTAACAGTATTGGTGCAATCACAATAAGTTATATTCAAAGTGGTTGTCCCGCATCTTTATATAATATGACAGTTAATTCTAATCCGGTAGGAATTTCAGGAGGAAGGATTGCATGTCCCGGAACAACTCTAACCTTAAGTGATGTTAGTAGTGGTGGTATTTGGAGCAGTAATAATTTGTCAATTGCAACAGTTGGCAGTAGTACAGGGATTGTAACAGGTGTAACAACAGGTAATACGCCTATTTCCTATATTTTACCAACAGGATGTAATGCAATAGTTGTTGTAAGTGTGAATCCGATACCGGCAACAATTTCCGGTTCACATGTTGTATGTACAGGTAATAGTATATTACTTAGTGATATAAGTATGGGTGGTACTTGGATTAGTAGCAATACCACCATTGCATCTGTAGGTACTACAGGTATTGTAAATGGTGTATCCGGAGGCACAACTACAGTATCTTATCAAGTTAACGGTTGTTCTGCAACATCAATAATAACTGTAAATACTACACCGGGATATATTAATGGTGCAAGCTCTATTTGTGCAGGTCAATCAAGTACCTATATGGATACTACAATTGGCGGCATTTGGAGTACAAGTAATACAGCAGTAGCAACAATAGGGTCTCTTAGCGGAGTTTTAAATGGATTATCCGGTGGAGGTTCTGTTTTAATAAGTTATATGGGTGTCAACGGATGTATTACGAGTTCAACTATTTCAGTTGGTGCATTGCCTGCTACAATTATTGGAGGGAATACAGTATGTAGCAGCTCAACAATAACATGGAGCGATGCAACTGTTGGCGGAACATGGTCTAGTCTAAATCCTACAATTGCAACTGTGGGTTCTACAAGTGGTATTATTACACCTATATCGGCAGGTACAGCAGTTATAAAATATACCTATGGCTATTGTCCGGTAAGCAAAAACATAATCGTAAATGGTGGCTGTAGAGAAGGTAATGCTTCCACCTCAACAGGAATTGTTAATGAATATACGGCATATCCTAACCCGACAAACGGGATATTAAATATTGCTCAAAGTTTAATAGCAGATGGAGAAGTTAAGATAAAATTGATAAATTATACAGGAGCAACTGTTTATGCCGACAATATAAACTTTAGTGGTGGTGTAGCACAACTACAATTAAATGATATTATACCCGGTGTTTACTTATTAGGTATTATTGACAATAATGGTTCTGTTACAACTTTCAGAGTTGTGGTTGAGAAGTAAAATATGCTCATTAACCCTAATTTAAAAAAGTTCCGATTCTAAAATCGGAACTTTTTTAAATTATACAGAACTCAAACAGAACAAATAGACCGTTTAGGAAATGTACGCTACCATATCTACTCTGCCATTTTACAAGTAAAATTTGTGTTTTACTATTCCATATTTATGCATTTCTTGTGATTTAAGCTAATATCTTTGTCGTCTTCATTTTTTTTATAAAGACTTGTTATTTGTTTTAATCTAAATTGCAATAATGAAAATATTTATACCGCTAAGCCTTATATTGTTATTTAGCATTACAAGCATTGCACAAAAGAAAGATAGTATTGGATTATGTAAAATTTCCGGCAAAATAATAGATTCAATCTCTAAAGAACCTATAGAATATGCTACTTTAACAGCTTTTAAGATGGGTACAAATACAATTGTTGGCGGTGCAATAACGGATTCTAAAGGACAGTTTGTAATTGATAATCTTTTTGCCGGTGAATATTATGCAAAAATTGATTTTATTGGTTATAAACAAAAACAAATAAACAATATAGTACTTACCGATAATCATAATACGGCTAAAGTAGGGGGATTGGGTATTGTAAAAGATATAAATAATCTGAAGGAAGTAACAGTTACCGGCAGTAAAAATTTTATGGAGATGCACCTTGATAAATTTGTTTATAATGTTGAAAAAGATATTACAAGCCAGGGTGGGGTAGCAACTGATGTATTAAAAAAAGTCCCTCAGGTTTCTGTAGATGTTGATGGAAATGTAGAACTTTTAGGCAATACAAATGTTAGGGTATTTATTAATGGTAAACCGTCTGCTTTGTTTGACAATAATCTTGCGGAAGCTTTACAAACAATACCGGCAAGCCAGATAAAAAGTATTGAAGTTATTACTAGTCCGGGAGCACAATATGATGCACAGGGAACAGGTGGCATAATTAATATTGTGATGAAAAACACAAAATCGCAAAGTGTAAATGGCAATATTACGTTAAGCGGTGGCACAAGACTTGAAAACGGTTCAATTGTATTAAATGCACATAAAGGCAAATTTGATGTAAATGCATCAGTAAGCGCAAATGGACAACTAAAAGGAACAACACTAACAACTTTAAACAGAACAACAACCAATGCAGACAGAACAATAGACAGTACCTGTTTATTGCAAAACGGACAAGGAACTTTATATAAAAAAGGATTGAGGGCAACAGTAGGTGCTGACTATGAATTATCAAAAAAAGACAATATTAGTGTGTCTTTAAGCTATCATAATTTTGGAACCTATAATACAGGTTCAATTAACCAAAATCAAATAGCCTATTACCCCAATGAAATTGATACAATAACCAATAGAACTTCTGAGAACACCTCTCTATATAAATCTTTAGATTGGGAATGGAGTTACAAAAGAAAATTTAAAAAAGAAGGACAAGAATTTAATTTATCCTATCAAGGTAGTGTAGATTGGATAAATACCAATTATTCTCAAAATCAGTCTTATGCACTTAATAATGTATTGTTTTCGGGGGCAAAGGGTAGTAATGAGGCTAAAGATAAAGATACCTATATAAACGCGGATTATGTGCAACCTATATTTAAAAATGCTACATTAAGTTTTGGTGCAAAAGGTTCTTTTATCAGAGCAAACAGCCTAGTGGATCATTACCTACTTAATTGCAATATATATCCTGCTATTTATGAATTAGATGCTACACAAGTTAATAATTATGTTTATAATCAAGATATATATGCATCTTATGCCTCTGTAACTTTTCCTGTTTTAAAAGTATATAACTTTAAATTGGGGCTTAGGGATGAAGAAACTAAAATAAGTTTTCCGGGCATAAATGATTATTTATCAGGATATAATTCTATAGTGCCATCAGGTGTAGTATCTCGGAAATTGAATAATAACCAAACGATAAAATTAAGCTATGCTCGCAGAATACAACGGCCCGATTTAGGTTCTTTAAACCCATTTGTAGATGCAACCGACCCCTATAACTTAATAAAAGGTAATCCTTATTTATTACCTGAAAAAGTTCATAATGTGGAATTTTCGTATTTTAAACAATTTCCGAAAGGCAGTAATTTATTAGCCACTTTATATTTTAGATATTCAACAGATGATTTACAAAGATATATAATAGACACAACTTTTTCTTTAGGTAGTACTTTATATAAAAATGTAGCTGTAAGCACTAGTAAAAATGCCGGAACACAACAAGTTTCGGGCATTAACTTATCGGGTAAGCTGTCTGTTTCAGAAAAATTAGAGATAAGGGGGAACGCCATTTTATTTAATAAATACATTGTTAGTCAACTTGTTAGTGGTGCTACCTCCGGTTCTTTTAATTATAGAATTAATGGAAATGCTACCTATCAAATAAATAAATTATTAACAATAGAAGTATATGGTAGTTTTAGGTCTCCAAATGTAGAAATACAAGGTAAATTTCCTTCTTTTTCACAATATAGTATCGCAATGCGGCAAATGTTGTTTAAAAAGAAACTAAGCGTAGCATTTACAACTACAGATGCATTCAATAAATATGTGGACCAGGAAACAAGTATTACCGGACAAGGTTTTTCTGTAATCAGTAATCGTAAAATTCCTTACCAGTCTTTTGGTATCAGTATTTCTTACAAATTCGGAAAAACAGAATACGCTAAAAACCAAGAGCAAGAACAAAATTTTGAAGAAGGAGGCAGATAAATAATATATTTATTCTTCACCATTTAATTCCCTCTCTTTTTCTGCAATAGCTTGTGCTATTGATGCTGTTTTTTGAGCATTTGCTCTATCACCAATAGCCTGATATAATTTTATTAATATATTATATACATTTAAGTCATTGGGTGTCATTTTCAACCTCTTATTTAAAATTACTATTGATTCCGGTATTCTACCTTTATTTGCTAAGGAAATGGCATAATTATATAAAGAAGTTTCATCATGAGGGTCTTTTTGTAATGCTTTTTCAAAAAATACAATTGCACTATCAAAATTATTAGCTTTCAACATTGCATTACCATAATAAGCATTTTGTTCAGGGTCTTTTTTTACAATTGCACATAAAGGAGTATTGTCTGCTTTAATAACACTAATTGTGTTTCCTGGCGGGAAATAAACAGAATCATTTTCATTTTTCAATAAATCTTTTTCAATAAAACGAGTATATATAAGTGCATAATCCCATTTCTTTTCATATCTCTGCGGGTATCTTATATAAATACATTGTATTCTTGGGTTTATTCTATTAAAATATTGTATAACCGGTTCAATAGCATTAGACGCAATTACAACAGAGTCTTTAGTTGTAAATAGATTTTCCATTTGTGCCAATTTATAACTCGCCTGCTTTAGACTGTTCATATAGTAATCTGTCTCAAAATGACTGTAAGCACCATCAATACCACCTACCAATTCATTGAAGTAAACAATTTGATTGGGATGATTAGCAATGCACCATTTAGCAGGTAATAGTAAACCTAAAATTACGATACCGGTTATAGAATACTTAATGATGCTGTTTTTTACTTTATTAATAATTGCTAAAAATGTTAAAGATGCCAGAACAACCAAAGGAGGGTAAATAAATAATAAATGTCGCCAGCCATCATACAAAGGCGATTTTTTATAAATGATATAAAACAATGGAAATAATGCTGCAAAAAACAAAAAAGATATTTGAGTAAATTTATATTCTTTATTAAAAAATAAATAAGGAGAGATTATAATTCCTAATAAAATAATTATTGGTGAGGAAATAAAAATCCATTTAGGAATATAATACCAAGGCACTAAATCACTTTTTATCTGTAAATCGTTGAACAACATACCAATACTCGTTGAAAATTTTGCCATTTCGCCTAATGCCGATACAGGATTGCCCAATGGATTTTGTAAACCATAAGGCCAAAATAGAAGACCCAAAAAGTAACCGGAAATACTGATAACAGTACACTGTAATAAAAGCGATTTTATTTCTTTTGACGTTATTTTGTATTGCTTCCTCCAATCAAAAATAAATTGAATAAATACCCCAACTGCTAAAAAAGGAATAAGGAGAAGCCCACCAACTCTTATATTTATTGCATAACCAATGGATACTGCAAGCCATATCATATCCTTTTTTGTGGGATTTGGAAAGCTTTTAAGATATTTTAAAATAAAATACACACCCATTAACATACCTAATGCATAAGGAATATCTTTAGGGTTATTCATACTTTCGCCAAAAAATCTTGGTGACAAAAATAAAAACCAAACTGCAAGTAAAGCAGCATCCCAACCCTTAAGAAATTGAGCAAGTTTGCCAACGAAAAGTAAAACTAAAAAACCAAAAAAAGCATTAATAAAATGGCGGGTATTAAAGGGGTCGAATGGTAAAACTTTATTTAAGGCTACGCACATAAAATCGTAGAAACCACCATATAGGTATCCATTGGTAATGCGATTACTAGGTCCAAAGGGTTGAAAACAAGATTGGTCTTTACCAAAAGTGGTAAAATACTTATAAACTAATTCCCCATACGTATTTTGGGTCATTTCATCACCTGTAATTCCGAAGTCTTTACTGGTAAACAACATAATTACCAGCATAATACCTAAACTGATGAAAGTTGCTAATTTGAAATTTACTTTATTTAAAAAATTATTTTCCATTATTTATATTCCTTTTTGGCGGGTATTGTAATTTTGTTTTTAATACGATTATGAGTATTTCTATTAGCATTTTTATGCCGTCTTGAAATAGTTTTATCTTACTGCCATCAACTGCTGTCCAGCTTATGGGCATTTCTGTAATTGTTACCTTATCAATTTTTGCTTTATAAAGTATTTCTACATCGTGAGCCCAGCCGAAGGTCTGTAAGGTATCAAATATCTTTTTTGCTTCATAAGCCGGATATAATTTAAAACCACATTGTGTATCTTTTAAATTTAAAGGCGAAATAATTCTAACAATCAGATTAAAAACATTGCCTGCAAATTTTCTATTTCCTTTATTTGCAATAATTGATTCTTTATGTTCTCTGGAGCCTATTAATATGGTATTATCTGGCAAAGTACCATTGTATCTATTTATCCAATTAAATAGCTCATTGGGAGATGTTGCCATATCGGCATCTAATGTAAGTATAAAGTTGCCTGTAGCTTTTTGGATACCATTTTTTAATGCACCGCCTTTACCTGTATTTTCTTGTGTATATATAGATATTGTGTTTTTATATTTTTTATATACTTCATGTTCCTTTAATAATGTTTCTGTATTGTCTTTACTGCCGTCATTTATTATTATAACCTCTAAAATAGAATGCCATTTATCAATAAAATTATTTATACCATTATACAAAAGCCCAATCCTATCGGCTTCGTTATAACATGGTATTACCAATGATAGTTGTATTTTTTCTTTTATATTGTCCATAAGCGGTTAAATACCCAATCTTTTTAAGCGATAAAAGTAGTTATTTTCTTATGAAAATAACTGGTTTTTCTCTTGTACAAGTATTAAAAAATCAAATTTGCCTATATTTAATATTTTTCTAAAAAAATCTAACATTCCTATTTGTTTTGAACTCATTATAATTCAAAATTTTCATGTAAGTTTGTTCCAAACAAAATATTATAAAACTATAATTAATGGATTTAAAAGAATTAGAAAGTGGAGTTAATCCTGACATACACTGGTATTATCAAAGTAAAAAATTACAACTTATTTCTTATACAAAAAAACTGCTTGAAAAAAATAATGAGTTAACGATTGTTGATGTAGGTTCCGGTTCGGGTTTCTTTGCTCTTTTGCTTGAAAAAGAATTTTCTGCAAAAATAAAAAAAGTTTACTTAGTAGATATTGGTTACACAGAGGAAGAAATTAATGAAACTAAGAATAAAAAAATAGAAAAAACATGGGCTATTCCGCAAAAAATAGAAAATGGATTAGTGATACTTATGGATGTTTTAGAACATTTGGAAGATGATTTTAAAATGCTTAAAGATATTAAAGCCGCTTGTACTGTAAACAACCATTTTTATATTACCGTGCCTGCTTTTATGTCGTTATGGAGCGGGCATGATGTTTATTTAGAACATTATAGAAGATATAAAATTAATACACTTACCGAAGTATTAAACAGAGCTAATTTTAAAGTAGCTAATTCGTTTTATTTATATGGTATTCTTTTTCCTTTTGCTTATGTTATAAGAAAAATGGATAATGTAATGAAGAAAGAAGCAAAATCGTATATGAAACCATTAAGTAGTGTTGCAAACAAAGTATTATATAAAGTTAATGAGTTAGAGATGAATATTGCTTCTGTAAATAAATATTTTGGAATTTCTTGTGTTGCTTTAGGCGAAATTTAGTTTGTAAAAATGATGAAGTAAAATAGTTTAAATTTTTAAAATAGGGTAGAGAAATACTTATTTTGCATACATAAGTATTTATAAAGTTCAATCTAATCAGTTTTTAATTTAGCTATTAAAAAAATTACGATAAAAAATAAAAAAAAGGGCAGAATCTAAATCTGCCCTTAAAACATAAAACACTAAAAAAAACAACCTTTAATTTTATCTTAAATGAATATCATAAACATGGCTGCCAACTGTAAGTGTAGCGTTGTTGTCGCAACCGGTTGTGCCATAATCAATTGTCCATGCACTTGCCATTGTAGTACCTGTAATTGTTAATACACCGGCTTCAACCCAAGGACAAATTACTGCAACTGTAAGTGGGGTAGTGATAGCAAACGTATAAGTATTACCATTTGCACGTCTGATAGTGGTACTACCTGCTATTTGATAAACATCGTCCCAACGGGTTGCAGTAGCATAACCGGCAAGCCAAGTACGCGTACGAGAACCTGTCATGGTAGCAACACTGTCTGCCGACAAGTATAAAGAGTCGTTAACAGTAACATTATACCAATAATTGCCTGATGAATTTCTACCCATATTTGTTACCGATTTACTACCACCTATTCTATAACCATTTAAATAATAATTATTGAAAGAAATAGTATGCGAGCTTGCACTGTCTTTATAATGACCGTTGTAGGTAACTATAATTTCACCACTACGTGTTCTACCATCGCTACCTGTACAACCGGTACCGAAATTGATTGTTAATACATGCGGAATAGAAATCGTATCGTTTGTAACAGTTGCACAGCTTGTAGTGCGTAAATTAGCAGCACCACCGGTAGAGGCTGCCGCATTGGTAGTAGAGATAACATCGTTATCGGCACCTTCTAACTGTGCATGGTCTGATACCATGTTACCTTGGTCGGTAGTGGCCGTGTTAGATGTTGTAGTTGTTGTTGGTTTGTGGCATGCAGCAAAAGCCAACAATGAAAGTGCTACTATAAATGCACTTGCTTTAATTGAGTTATTCATTTTCATTTTTTTTGTTTTTGAGTTATTACTATGATTAAATTATATAAATAAAGTTTAATTAAGTTTGAAAATAAAATGTGTTAAATAATTATTACCAAGCTTTTAAAGTACAAAAAAGTGCATTTCTATAAAATCTTAAATAAGATAGTTTAAAAATAAAAAAGTTTAATTGAAATGAAAATAGAAATATTTTATGAATTTTTTACTATGTATAATAAGAGTGTGTGGTTTTAAGAATAGCTACATTTGTTTAGAAGGCACGATGACTGCGTTCATGGACCAACCACCGTGAACCAATCCTTTTAGACGCGATAGCGTCAGGAAGCGAGGGCTAAAGACGAAAATGACTGTTCCTATAACGCCTATTATGTTGAGCAAGAAATTGGTTAGAGGTGGATTCAAACAATTTCTGCTTAACATAAAGTTTCGTTATAGGACTGTGCCTTTGGTGGTAGCAGAGCCTTAGTAGCACGTTCCGAAAACACCGAAAAAGGGTAGGTGAATGTAATTAAAAATCAATATCTTTGTAAAATACAAAACCGCCCTGCAAGGCGGATGTATTATTAGTTGTTGGAATTAGTATTTAGACTTCGCACCTCAAAAATACTAAATTTTAACGACATGAGAAAGTTTTACCAAAAAATTACATGGTTTTTAAAAACAATCCATACTGCTATGGTATATGCAAAACAATCTATAGAACGAGAAATACAGGCAAAGGCTTTCCATGAAATATTTTTCAAAATATTAAAAGAATCATTTCTTAAATCTCAAACCGATTTCCATTATAATGGCAATAAGGAATATATAAAAATGCTATGTTCGTATTTTGAGGATGAAAGCAACCTAAAAAATAATAATGGCACTATTTCTTTTAATATCGGGAGGTTTTATTTTGAAATAGAGTACCAAGTTACTAAAAACGAAACAAACAGCATTATACTATACAAAACATTTGAAATAATAAAAGATTCAGATAGGGTAAAAGACCCCAATAAACCTAAAACGCTTATCCCTGAATTAACACTGTATGTAGATTCTGAACGTAGTAAACATACAGGCAATGACAGCAATATTATTGGAATAGGGAATGGTCGAAAGGAATATTTTAGCAATTTCGAGAACTAAATATTTTACACTTACTTATAATCCTTAATAGCGTATATGGAAAATATAGATAATCCAACCTTGTGAATTTCCGACTTATTACAAACGGTGGATTTGTTTTATATTGAGCGGAAATTATTATGCTATGGAATTAATTGACCAATTAGATGCATGTTTAAAGTTTTTTGCACATGGCGAAAATGTCGTCAAAACCTTTGATTATGACGAGGTATATATTGGCATTGTGCTATTTGTGCCAGAATTAAAAAATGAAGTGAATTGGACTAAAACAATTGCAAAATGCATTGATAAACTACAAGAGGATAAGTACATAGAAGATATAGAAGTATGGGCGGAGGATGTCAATACAAAACAACCTATACGTGTAGTAAATAAGCAAATCACATTCTTGGGTCTTCTGTTTTTGGAGCAAAAAGGTTATCGTAATCAGTTGGCTGCGAAAAATAATCAAAAGCGGCAAGCCACGGCAATCCTACTTTTAACTCTTGTTTTGGCTGTGGGGGTAATCCCTCCTTTTTTATGGTACTCGTTGGATTTGATAAAGAACTATGCACCCAATTTTTACTGTTTTTTTTGGGCTTTAGGGGGGCTAATAGCAGGTACGATATTAGGGATAGGAATACGACAACTTCGCAAATAACAGCAATAGCTATAAACATAAAAACAAATTTTAATATATGCTGAATTAGTTAAGATTGTGATTGAAGAGCATATTTATCTAAAAGCACAAGTAGAATCGCAAGGTGTCATAATTACATGCCTTTTATCTTTGCTTGAACAAGAGCATCCCGAAATTCAGAAAATAAAATCTGATTACCCGACCCTTGTTCGTAAGATTTATGAAGGACTTGTAGAAAATCATTACCTATTAACTGGTACGTGGAAAAAATATTTACAGGACAATTTGTTAGACGGAACGGGCGTATTGCTCCCTGATAAATAGCAGGAGTGGTAACAATTTCATTATATGTAGATATGGCGTCCATATTATCACGAGTTTTTTTCCGGCTTTTAGCCGAAGGAAGCGTTGGCAGAATAAATAGATATTGTTGTATAATTGTTCATTATGTTAATTGCAGCGTGTGCGT
>CAIYTT010000064.1 GCA_903929195.1 uncultured Bacteroidota bacterium | reverse complement strand
TACTTTTACAGCAAAAAACAAAGAAATATGCAAACTTTTAATGAACTGAAAAAAAACCTAAAAATAGATTTTTCAAGTTTTAAAAAAATAAAAATAGCCTTACTATCAGATACCGCATCTCAATTGTTGCATCAGGCAATAAAAGCGTATGGTTTTTCTGTGCAAATAAATTTTGATATATATGAAGCTGAATATAATCAAATTGATTTACAGGTATTTGACCCTACTTCGGAGTTATATGAGTTTAAACCTGATTACATCTTTATAAATCGTTCTACCGAAAAATTATTAAAAGAATTTAATAAAAAGAATCTGCACCAGCAAAGTATTTATGCAGATGCAGTTATACAAACAACACAAAAATACTATGATACTATCTCTGCAAAACTAAGGTCTAAAATCATAATTAATACTTACCCGGAAATAAATGACTCTGTTTTTGGAAACTTTGCTACAAAAATTGATTCTTCTTTTATATATCAAACAAGAAAAATTAATCTTTTATTGATGGATTTATGCCGCAAATCTAAAGATATGTTTATCTGTGATTTTGCTATTTTACAATCTGAATTAGGTTACAATTTCGTATTTGACGAAAAAATGTACATTAATGCAGATATGGTCTATAATATTGATTTCCTGCCTGTAATTGCAAAAAACTTTACTGATATTATCCTTAGTATTACCGGTACTTTTAATAAATGTTTAATACTTGATTTAGACAATACAACTTGGGGTGGTATAATTGGCGATGATGGCATTGAAGGTATTCAGGTAGGCTATTTGGGTATGGGTAAGGCATTTACCGACTTACAACTTTGGGCTAAACAATTAAAACAAAGAGGTATTATTTTAGCTGTATGCAGTAAAAATACAGAAGAGATTGCAAAAGAACCATTCTTATCGCACCCTGATATGGTATTACGAATGGATGATATAGCCATCTTTGTTGCCAACTGGGAAACAAAAGTTGAAAATATTAGATACATACAATCTGTTTTAAATATTGGTTTCGATTCTATGGTTTTTGTTGATGATAATCCGTTTGAACGAAATATGGTAAAATCGGCAATACCGGATATTACAGTACCTGAATTACCTGACGACCCTGCCTTATATCTTACTTACCTTAGAAGTTTAAATTTGTTCGAAACAGCATCCTTTACTGAAGAAGATGAATTAAGAACCAAGCAATACCAAGAGGAAGCACAACGGAATATATTAATGCAGCATTATGAAAATGAAGATGATTTTCTTGCTAATTTAAATATGATTTCTGTTGTTAAATCTTTTGATGATTTCAATATTCCGAGAGTTGCTCAATTAACCCAGCGTTCAAACCAGTTTAATTTAAGAACAATAAGATATACCGACGAGGATATAAAACGAATTTGCAAAAATCCGGATTATTTTACTATTTCACTTACTTTGGAAGATAAATTTGGAGACCATGGGCTTATTTGTGTTATTATTCTAAAAAAAGAAAATGATAAAGATTTATTTATTGATACATGGATTATGAGTTGCCGTGTATTAAAAAGAGGTATGGAGAATTTTACATTGCTCATGATTACAGAATTGGCACATAAACATAACTTTGAAAGAATAATAGGTGAATATTTACCAACCAAAAAAAATGGCATAGTAAAAAATCATTTTGAAGGACTTGGATTTAATGCAGTTAATGACAAGTGGGTATTAGAACTCCATAACTTTAACCCTAAAAGTACTTTTATTACTAAAAAGGGGCTATAATTTATTAAATGAATTACAGGTAATGGTTATTAGCAATAATAACCATTAATTTATTTTATTACCTTTGATGCAAATAAATATATAAGTATATAATAAAATATACTTATTATACATAAATTAAAATAAATGAGTAAAAGAATATTATTTTCCTTTTCAATACTTCTTATTTTCTCTTCTTGTTACCAAACTAGAATTAAGGAAAAAAAAGAATGGGGTATTTTTTTTGATAAAAAAGGAATTAAAAATGCTTGTTTCGAATTAATAGACCATACACATGAGTCTGTTTACTATTATAATTTAGACCGATGTTCGCAACGTTTTACACCGGCATCTACATTTAAAATATTTAACTCATTAGTAGCGTTAGAAACAGCAGTAGCACCTAACGATTTATTAATTATAAAATGGGATAGCACAAAACGTATGCCTGAATGGGATAAAGATATGGATATGCGTGAGGCTTTTAAAGTAAGTTGTGTACCCTACTATCAAGAAATAGCCCGTAGAATAGGACCGGGAAGAATGCAACATTTTTTAGATACCGTAAAGTACGGCAATATGAATATGGGTACTCATATTAATGATTTTTGGCTGAATGATTCATTGAAAATATCTGCCGATGAACAATTAACCTTCCTTAAAAAAATGTATTTTACTGAATTACCTTTTTCCGAAAGAGCACAACGAATGGTAAAAGTTTTAATGCTTAAAGAACAAACTCCTTTATATAACCTATATTATAAAACAGGCACAAGCATAAGAGGAACAAAAAAAATAGCTTGGATAATAGGTTTTGCAGAAAGAATATTAAATATAAAGGAAGAAAAAGAATCTATGAATAAAACAGACCAAAGATACTACCCTTACTTTTTTGCCGAAAACTTTGAAATACCCGAAAACGATACTTCAAATGATTTAATGCAAGAAACAAGACTTACTATTCTTCATGAAATTCTTAAAGACTATGGGGTAATACCTAAATAAATATTGTATATATCATTGTTATTATTATGGCATAATAAAATAATCGTATTTTACCGGCTCGTTTTTAGTAATATATAAATTAAGAAATTACTTTTAAATAATTAAAATACAAAATATAATGAACAATATTTTTGAAACTGCTACACTAACCGAATTAGTAAACAGAATAAATAAATTAAGCCCTGAATCAAAAAACGAATGGGGTACAATGAATGTATCGCAAATGCTGGCTCATTGTTGCGAACCTATTGAAATAGCTCTTGGTGATAAAACAGGAAAAAGAACATTTATGAGTCTTATTTTTGGCAAGTTTGCCAAAAATATGGTTACCGGTAAAGAACCATTTAAGAAGAATTTACCAACAGACCCAAGTTTTAAAATTATTGATACTCGAGAATTTAATAAAGAAAAAGATAGACTAATTTTATTAGTAACCCGATTATCAAAAAAAGGTGAAGTAGAAATGGGTAATAAAGTACATCCTTTTTTTGGTAAAATGACTGCAAATGAATGGAGCATAGCAATGGTAAAGCATTTAGACCATCATTTGAAACAATTTGGAGCTTAGTATCCTAATTTCAAATTTTAATATTAACTCATGAAATATCCAATCAATAGGTATATACTTATTGTGTTTTCGCTATTACTTACATTGGTTGGTACAAGCTCCTCGTGCAGACAAACTTTACCTATAAATATAAGCTATAATAATAAAAATATAGATTATGTAGGTAGATTTTCTATGAATAATGATAGTGCGGCAATCATTTATTGGTCGGGTACATCTATAGAAATCAATTTTGAGGGAACAGAATTATCTGCTACTCTAAAAGATGAATATGGTACTAATTTCTTTTATGTAATTATAGACAACAATGTATTTGATAAAATAAATCCAGATACTACTAAAAATCTATATAAGTTAGCTTCCAATTTATCTTCAGGAAAACATTCTTTAAAATTAATAAAACTTACAGAATGTACACATGGTAGAACTTGGCTATATGGTTTTTCATTAAAAGAAAATGGTAAAGTATTACCTCCTACCACACCCAGAAAAAGAAAGATGGAGTTTTATGGCAATTCTATTACTTCCGGTTATAGCTTAGAAGATAGGAGTGGAGATTCCGGCAACCCAAAATATTTTAATAACTATTTTAGTTATGCTGCAATTACAGCACGTAATTTTAATGCCGATTACCATTGCATTTCAAAAAGTGGTATCGGCTTAATGTTAAGTTGGTTTCCTATTATAATGCCGGAATTGTATGACCGTTTAGACCCGGAAGATTCTACAATTAAATGGGATTTTACAAAATATACGCCCGATATTGTTGTTATTAAAATTCTACAAAATGATTCATGGTTGGTACACAAACAGGAACATTTACAGTTTAAGGCTCGTTTTGGCAATACTCCACCTAATGATGAATTTATTATCAATAGTTATAAAAGCTTCATTATTTCAATACGAAATAAATACCCTAATGCACACATAATTTGCGCATTAGGTGGCATGGATGCCACTAAAGAGAACTCAGTTTGGCCTAATTATATAAAAAATGCTGTAGCCCAACTAAATGATTCTAAAATTTATACTTTATTTTTTCCCTATACAGGCATAAAAACACATCCTAAAAAAAATGAGCACAAAGCAATGGCTAATATCTTAATTAAATTCATTGATGAAAATATAAAGTGGTAATTATTTTAATTTGAAATACAGG
>CAIYTT010000063.1 GCA_903929195.1 uncultured Bacteroidota bacterium | reverse complement strand
CAGGCTTGCAAAATAAAAAGTAAATATTCCATTTTCAAAATCCCGACGGGATTCATTTTATGAAGCTGAATAGATACCTTTTTCAAATGTAGTAGATGTTAGAATTTTATAGTTCATCCAATAATTGTTCTGCTGATTTTAGTTTTATTTTTCCTTTTCCTTCTAAATGCATTTCAACCTCATTTAAAGAAGTTTTAAAATCATCAACCCATTTTTTTGTTTAGCCGTTAGATTCGTAGCCGTTTTTTTATCAACAACAACAAAATCAAGTTCTTTTGCCAATAAAAAGAAGATAGGAAGTTTGCTATCCGGAATAGTTATTCTTAGTTCTGCCGTAAACGAAAATTTAATAAAGCAAAATTAAGTTTAATTTTTATATGAAATTATTTAAATTGCAATTTCTTTTACTGTTGGTGCAATAGTTATCCTGCCGGCTGTTTTTGCAATAATTTCGTCTATAGTTACTCCAGGTGCATATTCAATACATTCAAATCCATTTTCTGTAATATTAAAAACGCCAAGGTCTGTTACTACTTTTTTTACACAACCTACCCCTGTTAGCGGTAAAGTGCATTTAGACAGCAGTTTACTTTCACCTTTGGGGTTTGTATGTTGCATGGCTACAATAATATTTTGTGCTGCAGCAACTAAGTCCATAGCTCCTCCCATACCTTTAACCATTTTGCCCGGAATTTTCCAGTTAGCAATATCACCATTGTCTGCAACTTCCATAGCTCCTAAAACAGTAAGGTGTACTTTGCCGGCTCTAATCATACCGAAACTCATTGCACTATCAAAAAAAGCAGAACCCGGTATTGTTGTTATTGTTTGTTTACCTGCATTTATCAAATCAGGGTCTTCTTCACCCTCATAAGGAAATGGTCCCATACCTAATAATCCATTTTCACTTTGTAGCACTACATCAAGACCATCCGGTATATAGTTTGCTACTAATGTTGGTATTCCTATTCCTAAATTTACATAAAAGCCATCTTGTAATTCTTGAGCTATTCTTTTAGCAATTTGTTCTTTATTAAGCATAAATTGTTGTAGTTTTTTTTGATACAAATTGTAATACAATTTTCAAAACTATTTAGGAATTAATTTATTTAAAAATACCTAAATATGATATACTTTATTTCTATAAATACATATTCTACTTACTTACTTTTCTAACGGTTCGTTGTTCTATTCTTTTTTCATAATGCAAACCTTGAAAAATACGATGAACATAAATACCGGGAACATGTATAAAATTGGGGTCTAAAATACCGGGTTCAACAAGTTCTTCAACCTCTGCAATTGTAATTTTACCTGCCATTGCCATTAAAGGATTAAAATTTCGTGCTGTATCCTTAAATATCAAATTTCCTTGTGTATCACCTTTCCAAGCTTTTACAATTGCGAAATCCGAGTTAAATGCATTTTCAAGTAAATAATTTTTTCCGTTAAAATTTCTTACTTCTTTTCCGTCAGCAACTTCGGTACCATAACCTGCCAGCAAATATACTGCAGGCATACCATAAGCAGTAGCCATGCAACGGGTAGCTAATGTGCCTTGCGGTACTAATTCAACCTCAAGTTCACCACTTAGCATTTGTCTTTCAAACTCTGCATTTTCACCTACATACGATGAAATCATTTTTTTTACTTGTTTTTTTTGCAGCATCAATCCTATGCCAAAGTCATCTACACCTGCATTATTAGAAATACAGGTAAGATTATTTATACCTTTTTTAACTAATGCAGCAATACAATTTTCGGGTATTCCACATAATCCAAAACCACCCAACATAAGTATCGCACCCGATGGTATGTCTTGTATTGCTTCGTCTGCCCCTGATACAACTTTTTTCATTAATTTCGAAATTTGACCGCTAATTTACTTGTTTTGTTTGTAGTTTTAGTACGTTTAATAATTTTATTCAAATTCACCCTTTACTATTTACTAAAAATGTTATACAATCTTCGTTCATTTATTGCATACTACTTTTCTTTTAGTAAAAAGGCTATACATTGCGAGATTCCACGAAAAGCGGAATGACGACATGCAGTGGGCATTTCTCATTTCAAAAATACTGTATAATATTTTAATAAAGTAAGGGTTAATATCTATTCATTTCAGAAACCGAATGCATTTATAGCATATTGTTGAATAGCCCTCCACCGTCAAATTTCGGGAAACCTAAGCTTTCCAGAAATTCTCTTTTTTTTCCTTTTGCATGAATTTTATAATTAAGCCCACCATTTATAAAGCCCTTATATCCAATACCTAATTCAAAAAAGGCGGAAATAGTATTACCTACACTTATACCAATTGGTGTCCACTGGGTATTAATAGAATAGGGTTTAAGGGCATTTTTATAATCCGGTACACTTATTTTTTCGGTATAATACCTGCCTCATATACCTATAAAACCATACAAGTTTACATATTTGTTATTAATATATAAACGTTTCAATTCAATAGCCAAAGTGCTTACTTGGCAGCTAAAGTCATAAAGGTGCTCCACATCTTCTCTATAATATTGAAAAGAAAAGCTTTGTGTTCCGCCTGTTAAACCTAATATACAGTCATCACCCAAATACATTTTAAAACTTACAAAATAAAGATAAGTAAAGGAGGCCTCTATTGCCCGCATCTCTCCATGATCATTATCTAAATTAAGCCCTATACAAATCCTATCTGTAAAAGAATAATTGCCACAACTTACCGAAATCTCTTTATCGTCTGTTCTTATTTGCCCTTTCAAAAACTGAGGCACTGCTATTTGTAATACAATGCAAAAAATAAGGTATATACTTAGTTTTGAACTTACATATTTCTGCATCATTTTTTTATTTCATTAAAATAGTTACAAATATCAATATTCTTTTACATTATAGTTCACATTACGCTCCTTTAAATAGTTAATTACAAATTGAAAGCAAATTTCATTTTTGCCTACCAACTCCGGTGGGTAAACGCCTTTTTCTGTAAATAATCCATTCATTATTAAATGCAATGTTGCAGTACAGGTGTAGCCTGTAGTTCTGCTCATAGACGATAATTGTGTAATAGGGTCGTAGCTATCAAAAAGATTGTATTCAATTGTTTTGGGCAATCCGTTTAAAATTCCCTTCATAATAATTCTCATTATTGTAAACTCATCTTCAGTAGGCTCAGACTTCCATTGGTTCATCAATATTTTTGAAGAAAAGTCTAAAGGCGAAATTTCTAACCCGCCAATATTTAGTTTCTCCGTATTAAAAAAGCCACCTTTTATTAGTGCTTTTATTAAATCAATATGACCGGGATACCTAAGTGTTTTTTCTTTCATGTTAGGTATTTGTGCCATAGTATATAATATAGACCTTAAACCATCGGTATTAAACGATTCTAAAGTACCTAATGCTTCAAAGTCTATTAATTCTTGTTCGCTTAAAGCCGGTTTTGTAACTATTTGTCCATTTTCCATCATTCGTGCCGGTCTAGTATATTCTTCAATTACATCTATTGGAGAAAAAGGAGCTTTATATTCAAATGGTTTTATACGAATTTTTGGTAATCCGCCCACCATAAATTCAAAATCAGTAATATGCATTAGTTCGTTATGATAACCCAAAATATAATTGCTCATACCGGGTGCTACACCACAATCAACAATAGCTGTAACCTTATTTTCTTTAGCAAGTAAGTTAAGCGTCATAGCATCTTCAGGAAAAAAGGAAATATCGGCAACATTTTTCTTAGCTTTTATAACAGCTTCCAATGTTTTATAGCCCATAAAACCCGGCACCGCAGTTATTACAAAATCAAAATCTGCCAACATTGTATTGTAAGCATCATAAATACTTAGGTTTGTAAGTATGGTTTTTATAGATGGTTGTTTGGCATTTAAAAGAGTTAGAGCTGTTTCGTTAGCATCAAATGAGGTTACATCATACTTACTACAAAGGTCTATAGCTATTGTTCTACCTACCATGCCGGCACCTAAAATTGCAATTTTCATTTTATTTTTTTGTTATAACCAATAAAGATAATTGAAAAATCATTAAACGTATTATTTCTTTAAATGTTGCAAAAATCTGTGTTTATTCTTTATATGGCAGAAAATATAAGGTACTGATAATCAATATGTAATATAAAATAAACAGTGTTGAAACAAAGTTATTGGTAAAATATTGGCAAACTATATGAATACGCGTTATAAATAACTACTTTTGCATAGACTTACTGAATGCAAGATGAAAGATAATTTGCAAAGACCTATTAGGGTACTCGTTGCCAAAGTAGGCTTAGACGGGCACGACAGGGGTGCTAAAGTAATTGCTACCGCCTTGCGCGATGCCGGAATGGAGGTAATATACACTGGTTTAAGGCAGACACCCGAAATGGTTGTAAATGCAGCTCTGCAAGAAGATGTAGATGCAATAGGTGTAAGTATTCTTAGTGGTGCACACATGACCGTATTTCCTAAAATAGCCCAAATAATGCAAGAAAAAGGTCTTGATAAGGTATTACTTACCGGTGGCGGCATAATACCCGAAGAAGATATGAACAAACTGAATGAATTGGGAGTAGGTAAATTGTTTGGGCCAAGCACACCTACAACAGTTATCATAACCTATATACAAAACTGGGTTTTGGAAAACAGACAAAATCTAATTTAAAAATTATTTTCATATATAAACAAATCTTTTATTTTAAAAAATCGTAAAAAATGTACACAACTTTATTAACCGAATTACAAGAGGGCATTTTCACAATTACAATTAATCGCCCCGACAAAATGAATGCACTTAATGTCAATGTTATTGATGATTTAAGTAAAGTTATGGATGAGGTATATTCAAATCAAGAAATTAAATCTGTAGTTATCACCGGTTCAGGAGAAAAATCGTTTGTTGCGGGTGCTGATATTAGTGAATTTATTGGCTTAGATGCCAATGGTGGCAGTGCTATGGCAAGGAAAGCAAAAATAGCTGTTTTTGATAAAATAGAAAATTGCCCTAAACCTATAGTTGCAGCAGTTAATGGATTTGCATTAGGTGGTGGTTGCGAATTAGCAATGGCTTGTCATTTTAGAATAGCAAGTGAAAATGCAAAATTCGGACAACCGGAAGTAAATTTAGGAATTATACCCGGCTATGGTGGCACACAAAGACTAACAAACTTAATAGGTAAGGGTAAGGCAATGGAAATGATAATGACTGCCGATATGATAACTGCCGATGAAGCTAAATCTCTTGGTTTAGTAAATCATGTAGTAGCTGCCGGCACCGTTGTTGCAAAAGCAAAAGAAATTTTACAAAAAATACAAACCAAAGCCGGCTATGCAGTTTCTATGGTTATAGCATGTGTAAACGATGCTGCAACTAATAATCCTAATGGATTTGAGAATGAAATTAACCGTTTTGGAGCTTGTTTTACTACAGAAGATATGGTAGAAGGAACAAAAGCTTTTGTAGAAAAAAGAAAACCTGTTTTTAAAGGAAAATAATTTATATCTTCAACCAAAATTTATTATTTCATGCGGGCAAAATTTATCCGTAACTTATTGGTATTATCTATTATTGTGGCTACAGCTTCAACTGTTTCTGCACAAGATGCCTCAAGAATATATGTTGAACCTACCGGATTTTCGATAGGTACAAATTTTGGTATGACTGATTTGTGGGGCGATGTAGGCACAAAATCGCCAATAACGCGCTATATAGCCGGTAATGGTTTCGAGAAAGTATGCTTTATGGGTGGGCTTTTCGGCAGATATGTTATTCATCCTTGTTTAGACTTGCGTTTACAATTAAATTGGGGTGCATTGTATGCCAATGATAATTGGAACAATGATTTAGTAAAAGGCAGTTCCTCATTTGCAATTGGTAACGATGCTTATCAAAGATACCTAAGGAATCAAGATATTAAAGACTATATGTTCGAAGGGCTTTTTATGTTTGAGTTTATGCCTTTTCGTATGAACCCCGAAAGCCACGCAGCACATAGAAAACGACAATTATTTATTGGAGCGGGTATTGGTGGTTTTTATTTTACTCCTTATAGCACAGTGGGTACAAGCAATCATTGGGAGCAAATTTACGACCTACATTTAGAAGGACAAGGCTGGGGAACCGGATACCCAAAACAATATTCTCTTTGGCAGCCGTGTGTACCTTTAGTAATAGGCTGGCGTTGGGATATTAGCAAACATACAAACATTGGCATAGAATATATGTATCGTTTTACCTTTTTTGATTATTTGGATGGTGTAAGCAATCAATATATTGATTCTTCGCAATTCAGAAAACATTTATCGCCTAAAAATGCTTTGCTTGCATACGAAATTTCTGACAAAACTGGTCATTTTAATAATGGGCAACCATCAGGTTATACCAATCAAGTTGGTAATTTAAGAGGTACTCCTACAAATAATGATGCTTATTCAACAATTACAGTTACTTTTTATTATAAAATAAATGGTAGAAAAAGAGAGTGGTGGAAATGAAATAGATAATAATTTCATCAAAATATTAAAATAAATATGCTTTTGCATATTTATCATTACAAGTTCTATAAATAGGATATTATTGTAAAATTGAATGCAAATATTAAATAATCCCTGTAAGAGTGATACTATTTTAGCACCTGCTAAATAATATCACTCTTATTAGATTATGATATTATTATCTATAAGTTCATCTGTGTAAGAAAACAATAATTGTACATTCTATTTTTTTAGAGTTATTATTTTGCCATACTATAGCAAAATTTCTAAATGTTTTTGCTTTCCCTTTTACTTTTTTTATTATACTAAAAAGATGAATTGCATGCTTACATTTGCAGTTTTTAATACTATTTATTTTTATGATACTTATTTATATTTGCTTGGTATTGTTTCAAGTGGGTTTAATTGTTTTTTTTGCATGGCGTAACCGCTTACATCCTAAACCGGAGTCTGTTTCTATAATTAATCCGTTTGACAGACAAAGAAACATAGCCCTTAATGTAAGCCCGGCACAGCTTAAATTAACAATACCTGATGATGAAACCCTTGTTTACGGTATGGTAATAGACATGGAAATAGAGGGAGGATTTATGACTTTAGCTTGTTACATTACAGGTGCTGCCGCTCTATACTTTAGTTCGGGCGGCAGAATATCGGAAGGTGGTAAAAATGTTGAGGTTGCAGAAAGTGCAGTAGAATTTGTTACAGAAGCACAAGGATTTTTAGAAACAGCACAACTAATTAAAATACCTGTTTTGCCTGAACATGGTTTTGTAAATTTCTATTTTTTAACCAATAAAGGCAAATATATAGCTAAAGAAAACATGAATTACATTAATGATAATTCATCATTATTGCTCGGCTTATTTGAAAAAGCAAGCAATGTAATTAGTAAAATTCATAAAAATACCTTAGGTTAAAAAGCATTCGATAATATTAATTATCTAAAATATCTTGCAATGATTGACCAAAACTTAAGGACTGAATTTTTAAATAAACTATATGACAAAATAGTAAGTTCAAAATTTTTATTCAATACTGAACCCGATTTTAGAAGTTTTAAACATGGAAATCTAAAATTTGTAGATACCCGGCTTACTTTATTTAAAAGCGATTATAAAATAATAGTAACATTAGAACATTATCATATAAAAAGAGAGGGTTGGCATCCGCTTTATTGGGGCTTACAAATTTTTAATTTAGCCGGTAATGTGGCAATAGACCCTAATTTAATTAAAGAAACTAATATTATAGTACAAAAAATGCAGGATAAATTAAAATCACAATTAAATATAAATTACGATTTATCGCAGATTGAAGCAAAGTTTGGTTGGTTTGCATGGTCATGTTTCTGTTTCTCTAACCAAACTAGTGATTTAGATAACCCATTCATAAACACAATATTTGAAACGAACATGAATGAAATTTCAATGCGAGTAGAAAAAGAATTGATGGCTTATTTAAATGCTTGGCAAGCAGTAATATTAGAATTAAACAGTTAGTTTTATATATTTTGCCTTTGTAATAAAATTTTAAAATTATTAGATTTTTACTTTTTACTTTTAGCTTTTAATTTTTCAATATTAAATGGCAAAGACACCAAATAAAAAAATACAAGGTAATGCAATAGAAGCAAAGACGCCATCTGTTAGTAAGGTTACTAAGTCGGAGCCTATAAGTATTACACCTACTACTTCAAAAAGCAAAATTTCTTTTTTCAACTTAGCTTTAATAATATTAACATTAGTTACTGTTATTGCCTATTTCAATACCTTGTTTAATGGTTTTGTATTAGACGATGTAATGGTATTAAAAGACAATGTTTATGTAAAACAAGGAATTGCTGCAATCCCAGAAATTTTTGCTACCCCACACATGCGTGGCTATTTAATAATACCTAATGATATGTATCGACCCCTATCATTAGCAATGTTTGCTGTTGAATATCAGTTTTTTGGTGAAAATGCAACTTTTGCACATCACTTTTTTAATATTATAACCTTTGCAGGCTGTGTACTTTTATTTTTTGTATTTTTAGATAAGTTTTTTTACAGAAAAAAAACAATGGTTGCATTTTTTGCAGCTTTACTGTTCGCCTTACATCCGTTGCATACCGAAGTTGTTGCAAATATAAAAAGTAGAGATGAACTGCTTTGCTTCTTTTTTGCTTTTCTAACTTTAAATTTAATGATTGGCTATATGAATAAAGGCAATATATTTAAACTGATATTGAGTTTATTTACTTTATATCTATCTTATTTATCAAAAGAAACTGTTGTAACTTTTTTAGGGGTTATACCCTTGTTGTTTTTCTTTTATATTAATGAAAATAGAAAACGTGCCATTTACATTACTTTGGGTACTATTGGCATTACCGTTTGTTATTTACTGGTTCGTGCTTATATTTTAAAGATTTACAATGCAGATAATCATAATACACCAATAGCTTTTATAGATAATGCATTAACCAATCCGCCATCTGCAATACATCGTATAGCAACCGAAATACTAATTATGGGCTATTATTTAAAGCTACATTTTATACCCTATCCACTATTATTAAACTACTCTTATAACAGTATTCCATTTGTAACATTTGCCAATATTGGTGTTCTATTAACGATTGTAGTCTATGGTGCAATGCTCTATTTTGGTATAATTAGGCTCATAAAGCACAAAAAAGACCCATGGGCATTTGGTATTTGGTTTTATCTAATGACTATTTCTTTATTTTCAAATTTCGTTTTCTTAGGTGGTGCAGCACTTGCAGAGCGTTTTGCATTTTTTGCTTCTGCCGGCATTTGTATTTTAATGGCTTTAGCAATAAACGAATGGATTACCAAAAATGCGGTTACATTTAAAGACCTAAAAAAGCCAACCGTTTTCTTTACTATATTGCCTTTATGTGTTGTTTTTTTAGGTATGACTGTAGCCCGAAATACAGATTGGAAAACAAGTAGTAACTTATATAAAGTAGATTGCGAAAAATCGCCCGATGACAGCAGATTACATTATTACTATGGCACATCGCTTGCCGAAGGAGTGTATGAAAGCGAACAAGATACTGTAAATAAACATAATATAGATAAAGAAAGTATTGAACATTTAAGTAAATCAATAGAAATATATCCTGATTTTACAGATGCGAATGCTGAGATTGGAAGAGTATATATTAGAGAGCAAAAATTTGATTTGGCTGAAGGTTATGTAAAACATGCTTTGGAATTAGATTCTACACATGTAAAAGCTATTAATAATTTGGGCAATGTTTATTTAGGCACAAAAAGATATGCACAAGCTATTGGCATGTTTCAAAAGGTAGTAGATTTAAGAAAAGATACAGCAATGTCGGTAATGGCTTATTTTAATATGGCTCTTGCATATATGCAAATGCAACAATACGACTTGGCTATCCGGAAATTTAGAATTGTTATGAATTCGGGACAAGTTATTGATGCCAAAGACCCACAAAATGCTAATATTAGTGAACGTATCGGCATGTGTTATTTCTATAAACAAAGTTATGATTCTGCCATTATAAATTTCAATATTGTATATAAATTGAATCCTAATAATGCTGATGCAAGTAATAATATTGGTGCCTCCTATTTAAATTCAAAAAAATATGCTGAGTCAATCGAATGGTTCAAAAAGTCACTATCGGTAAATCCTAAATATGTAAGTGCTTATTCTAATTTAGGCATGGCATATTATTCCACCGGACAATATGCATTAGCATTCGAAGCATTTAAAAAAGAGATAGAATTAGCACCGGGAGCCTATACTCATATTCCGAATATGGCAGTATGTTGTAAAGCCCTCGGCAATTTAGAATTGGCAGCAAAATACGAGGTACTTGCGAAGAAATATTTTCCTGATTTCCATTTTACGAAATAGTACATTCTACTTTTTGTAATATGTAATTTAATAATCAGGTATATGAATTGTTGTTTTACTGTTTTTATTCCTTTTTTGTTCTAAACGATAAGCATTACCGGTTACAGAACCATAACTTTTTATGCCGTCTTTCTGTTTATTCATTTTTAGGTAATTATCATACGCGTCCGAACTATAATGGGCTGCAATATTTTGATATTTTATACTTAATAATTCTATAGTATCTAAATGTTTACGTGTAAGGCTGTTTAATTGTAACTCAAATCCTTTAGCAAGATTAGAGTCTCGTCGGGCTAATCTGTGATTGGCATATATCCATATATTTAGATAGGCAGAATATTTAAACGTGGTGTTTTCGCATGCGGTACAGATTGCATAAGACATTAAATTGGCATCGCCCTCGGCAGCTATTCCTGCCTGATGTGCCATTTCGTGGCATAGAGTAAATGGCAATAAAAAAGCAGGCAAATTGCCATTAATTTGTCCTTCACCAGTAAAAGGATTATAATAACCTTCTATACCAACCCTTTCCATAAAATAGCCATAAAGAGTAGGTTTAACATCTAAACCGGAAGTTCTAATTTTACAGTCACTCAGTTTTGCATAATAATATTTTGAAAAATTATTTATTTCTGATAAGGTAAATGGCTTATAATTTTCGGCAGTAGTATTTAATTTATCAGTAAGAAACTTATTAAAGCTTATAAGTGCGGTAGAATCTAACGGTTTATTATTTTTTAGTTGCAGTCCCCAGTTTTTTGCTAAGGGCTCTTTGTAATAATTAATGCCCCAACCCAATAGAAATGTAAAATAAATAGCTGCAAGCGATGTTAGAACACTAAGAAAAGAATAGGCTAATTTTATTTTTTTTGTAGTAAAGTTACTTATGTAATACACCCATCTTATTATAGTTACTAAAATGCTTATCCCCCATAGAAAATAAATTATATCACCCATACTAATAGGTATAAAGCCTAAAAATAACATTCTAAAAGATTGAATAGGATAATATATATATTGATTATAAAGGCTGATAAGTTCGGTGTTTTCGGGCAAAAAATACTGTATAGCTATTATTAGCACTACTAATATTAACAAACTAATAAATTTATATTTAAATTTATTTTTGAGGCTGACAACCTTAATTTTTCTAACAGTAAATGTATTGCTCATTTGTACTATTTTATAAATGCTAAAGGTATAATTGAATATGTATTAATAAAATGCTTCTTCAAAATGTATGAGTTCTTTTACATTATCGCCTTCCAATATTATACTTATAATGTCAAATTGTATTATGTTATAGGTAGGATTTTGAAAAATAAATATTTCAGCAGCAGCTTTAATAAAATTTTGTTTCTTTTTAGTAACTGATTCTTCCGGAAAACCAAAATCGTATCCCGAACGAGTTTTTATCTCAAAGAAAACAAGAAGTAGGTTTTTTTCTGCAATAATATCTATTTCCTTTTTTCCGGCTCTCCAATTTCTATTTAAAATTTTATAACCTTTATTTAGCAAATAATTATTTGCAATTTGTTCTCCTTTTGTACCAAGTTTATTATGTTTGAACATTATTTAAAAAATATAACATGAAAAAATTAGTACTTAACTTTCCGAACCAACTAAAAGAAGCATTAATAATAGGACAAAATTACCAATTTACATCTACACAATCAGATTTTAAAAATATTGTTGTAACTGGTTTAGGTGGTAGTGGCATTGGTGCATCCATTGTGCAAAATTTTGTTTTCGATAAATTGAAAATCCCATTTATTGTAAATAAAGATTATTTCATGCCTTCTTTTATCAATAATCAATCATTGGTTATTGTATGTTCTTATTCGGGTAATACCGAAGAAACATTGGAAGCGTTAAATGAAGCTATTAAATCGGGTGCAACCATTTGTTGCATTACATCTGGTGGTAAAGTAGCAGAAATTGCTAAAGAAAAAGGCTATAATTGTATAATTGTGCCTCCGGGTATGCCACCAAGGTCTTGCTTAGGGTATTCATTAGTACAAATTTTATTTGTTTTATATCATTTTGGATTAATTAATAATACATTTGAAAATGAAATTAATGCTGCAATAGCTTTATTAAATGCAAATGAAGAAGACATACAGAATAAAGCACATAAAGTAGCTAAAAAATTAAAAGGTAAAATTCCTGTTGTCTATTCATCAAGCACACACGAAGGGGTTGCAATCCGTTTCAGGCAACAGTTAAATGAAAATAGTAAAGTACTTGCTTGGCATGGTGCAATACCCGAAATGAACCATAATGAATTGGTAGGATGGCGAGATGAGGCTAAGGAAATTGCTGTAATGATTTTGCGTAATGTTGATGATTACAGTAGAATACAAACCCGCATGGAAATAAATAAAAAGATTATAAAAAAGTGCAAATCAGATATTATTGAAATCTATTCGGAAGGTGCATCTTATTGGGAAAAAGTATTTTACTTAATACATCTTACCGATTGGATTTCTGTTTTTCTTGCCGACATAAGAAAAGTAGATGCAACTGAAGTAAATGTAATAGATTTTCTAAAAGGTTCATTAGCTAAAGAAGGTACAGAAAAGACGAAAAAATAGTATCCAATGACTTTTTACTCTACTGTTTAGATTGTAGAAAGCAAGCTAAATTAATAAATAATATTACAATAAAAAAGTAACCATTCGTATTTAGGAGTGGTTACTTTTTTTATGGCATTTTATGCCAACGTTCTGTTTAGAATAAAAATGCTACAAACATATAGATTACACGATTTTATTTTTCTTTAACTTTTAAAAAAAATTCTGGCACGAATTATGAATAGAGTATAATGAACAACTAAAAAACATAGTTTATGAAAAGTATCATTTTTGCAGTAACCATTACAGGCGCATTATTTATGGCCTCATTTGCAAACGCACAAAAAGCTGCACCGACAAAAACTCCGGCTGCACAAAAAGCTCAAACAGAGCAAGTTAAGGCAAACCCTAAAACCGATGTAAAAACTGAAACAAAACATCAGGGTGCACCGGAACCAAAGGTAACAAAAGACAAAGCTACTAAAGCACCTAAAACAACCAAAACAACTAAAACTAAAGTTGCTAAAGAGCCTAAAACAACAAATGTTGTAAAAACAACAAAATAAGCTTTTCTATTATGAAGTAATATCTTTGTAAAAACGAACATTGCTTAGGCAATGCCTGCTATCCGGCGGGCATTTTGCCGTTAATATTACTTTTTCTGAATACAATTTTGTATTTTTTATTCTTGACCCTCCTTGCTATTTTTAGATTATCTAATTTTATACTACTCTATTTTTTATTTGGCAAACTATTTTTTTGGAATATCTAAATTTCTTTCCTACTTTTGCAATCCCAAATTTGTCCGGCTATTCTAATTAATAGAATACCCTAAGTTGTTGCCGGACAATTGGCTAAAAATTATTTATGGCAACAGAAAGCACACTTCAGAATTACGAGCTGATGATTATCTTCACACCTATTTTGTCTGACGATGATTATAAAAATGCTCAAAAAAAGTACACAGACTTTATTGTTAATGCAGGTGGAGAAATTGTACACCAAGACCCATGGGGTCTTCGTTCATTAGCATACCCGATAGAGAAAAAGACTACGGGCATTTATTATGTATTGGAGTATAAAGCACTACCTACAACCAATGCGAAATTAGAAATACAAATGAACCGTGATGAGCAAATAATACGCCACATGATTACCCGTATAGATAAAGATGCATTGGCATATAATCTACGCAAACGTAATAAAAAAGCTAATCACGAAAACGCATCTTAAAACAATAAACAATGGCTAAGCAAAACGAAATAAAATTTTTAACCGCTTCCCGTATTGAAAACCGTCAGAAAAAATACTGTCGTTTCAAAAAAATGGGTATCCGTTATATTGATTATAAAGACGGAGAGTTCCTGAAGAAATTTCTGAATGAACAAGGTAAAATGTTACCAAGACGTATAACCGGAAACTCGCTGAAATATCAGCGTAAAGTAGCGCAGGCAATTAAAAAAGCCCGCCAAATGGCTTTATTACCTTATGTTACTGACCTTTTAAAGTAAAATAATCATGCAAATAATTCTTATAAAAGACGTTGATAATTTGGGTTCTGCCCATGAATTAGTAGAGGTAAAGCCTGGTTATGCCCGCAATTACCTAATACCCGGCAAAATGGCTATTGAAGCCAGTTATTCCAATACCAAAATAATGGAAGAACGCCGCAAACAAAAACAAAAGAAAGAAGATAAATTAATGGCTGAAATTAATCATGTTATTGATGTACTTAAAGAAGGCACTATTAAAGTAGGTGCTAAAATAGGTATCAGTGGCAAGATTTTCGGTTCTGTTACTGCTATTCAAATAGCTAGAGCTATTCGCGAACAAAAAGGTTACGAAATAGACCGCCGCCGTATTACTATTGCAGATGATGTAAAAGAAGCCGGTACTTATAAAGCAAATATTGACTTTGGTAAAGACAATATTGTTGAAATTGACTTTGAAGTAATTGCGGAGTAATTAAAATTAATATAATAAAATAAAAGCTGCTCAAAATTTTGGGCAGCTTTTATTTTATTATATACCTCTAAAGAAAAAGCACCTTGTAATATCATTTTTATAGAAATGATATTTTTATTATTTTTACATAGGTATATCTACTCTTATTTGTTTTGAAAATATTTTACCATTTTCATCTTTGCCGTCTATTTTCCACATTACTGAACGCAACATTACAGTTAAAGGCTTTTGGGTTGGGGTGCGAGCATTGCCAACACTATTAACCCATTCTTGAACCTTTTTATGATTCATTCTGCGTTGTGCCGCTGCTCTTGATACTGCATTTTTAATAGATGCATTACTTGTTTTAGGGTATTCAAGCGATTCAGGGTCTAATCCCTTTATAGGAAAACTGTTGCCGCCACCCTTTATAGCCTCCCAGTTGGTAGTAACAGTTAAAGATTCTAACGGCAATGTACCTATTTTATTTTTAATGCCTACTACAGACTGGTATCTTTGGGATACCTTAGTAATTGTTCCTTTTGTTCTAGTTCTTAATATTGCACCATCAATTGGTCCGTTAAGCCATGTATATACGGCACCATTCGCACCGCTTAGATTGGGTTTGCCGGCAAGCTTGGCATTCAGATTAGGAATAATAATCATTACTTCTTTGAATTCAGCTTTTAAACCCGGAACATTGGGTACAGGAGTAGCTGCCGGAGATACAGGGGTAACAGTGGTAGCGGTTTTCTTAATAGTATCTTTTACAGCAACAGGCGTATTAACGACTGTATCTGTTTTAATAGCCGGAGGAATTTCGGGCTTTAAATCGGTAACTAAGTCTAATAACTTTTTTGGGTCTCGTTCTGTTACGATAGTTGCAGAATCACCAAGTACAATTGCACCATGATTAATAGCCTTGTTACTATTATTATTACAAGAAAAACATAGAATGGTAAAGCATAAAAGCCAAACACTTTTTGGGAAATGGAAATTCATAAATTTCATAATTCACATACGAAAGTAAGTAATAAATAATGATTAATCTAAAAAGACATTAATTTTTGTATTGCTTCGTTTAAACGGGAATTTGCCAAAAAGTTTTTTTCCAGTTCTATTGCAAACGGTATGGGTGTGTCTAAACTGGCACAACGCAAAACAGGTGCATCCAGATATTGGAAACAATGCTCTGCAATCCATGCGGCCAATTCACCACCAATACCACCGGTAAGCGTATCTTCATGCAGTAACAAAACTTTACCCGTTTGCATTACGGTTGCTTTTATGGCATTGTAGTCTAAGGGCAATAAAGTACGTAAATCAAGAATATCTATAGAAATATCAGTATTTGTATTTGCATAATCTAATGCCCAATGCACACCCATGCCATAAGTAATAATACTTATATCAGTTCCGGTTCTTACTTGCTTTGCCTTACCAATTTCTATACTGTAATAGTCGTTAGGTACTAAGCCGGTAATGCTGCGATAAAGTGCTTTGTGTTCAAAAAATAATACCGGATTCGGGTCTTCTATTGCTGCTATCAGCAGCCCCTTGGCATCCTCAGGTGTACTTGGATATACCACTTTTAGCCCCGGAGTATGCACAAACCAAGCCTCATTACTTTGCGAATGAAACGGCCCTGCCCCAACACCAGCACCGGTAGGCATTCTAATAACCACATCTGCATTTTGCCCCCACCTGTAATGTATTTTTGCCAAATTATTTATAATTTGATTAAAACCCACAGTAACGAAATCAGCAAATTGCATTTCCATCATTGCTTTAAACCCTTTTAAGCTAAGACCTAATGCAGTACCAACAATTGCACTTTCGCATATTGGGGTATTTCGCACCCTTTCTTTTCCAAAAAGAGCCACAAAGCCATCTGTTACTTTAAAAGCACCGCCATACTCGGCAATATCTTGTCCCATTAATACCAAATTAGAATGTTGTTGCATACTTTGCTTCAATCCTTCTGTTATGGCATTAATAAATTTCATTTCTGTACTCTTATTGCTTTTGGCATGTATAACTTTATTTTCATGTACAGCATATACATCTGCAATTTCCTCGTTTGTGTCAGGCACAATTGGTTTTGTGTCAAATCCCTTAGCTAAGCCATCTTCAATTTCCCTTTGAATTGTTTCTCTTAATGCTGCAATTATTGCTTCATTTAGCACTTCTTCAAGCAATAAATAAGATTCAAAATTACTTAATGGGTCTTTTTTTCCCCACTCTTCAAACAGTTCTTTGGGCACATATTTTACTCCGCTTGCCTCTTCATGTCCACGCATTCTAAATGTCATACATTCCACAAACACCGGCTTTTGTTCGTTTATGCAATATTGCCTCATTGCAGCAATTGTATTATAAACCTCTAATACATTATTACCATCTATGGTAACCCCTTTCATACCATAACCAATTGCACGGTCTGCTAATTGTTTGCATGCAAATTGTTCGCTAATAGGTGTACTCAAACCGTAGCCATTATTTTCTATTAAAAAAATAACAGGCAAACCCCATACGGCAGCTACATTAAGAGCCTCATGAAAATCACCCTCACTTGTTCCACCATCACCACAAAATGCCAGAGAAACCTTATTTTCTTTTTTTAATTTATGTGCCAATGCAACCCCATCTGCAATTGCCATTTGGGGGCCTAAATGCGAAATCATGCCACAAATATGGTATTCTGTAGAACCAAAATGAAACGATCGTTCTCTACCCTTACTAAAACCCTCTTTTCTGCCTTGCCATTGCATAAATAATTTATCAAAAGGCATTTTACGAGCTGTAAATACACCTAGATTTCTATGTAAAGGCATTATATATTCATCGGCATCTAAAGCCAAAGTTGCACCAATTGCTATTGCTTCTTGCCCAATACCGCTAAACCATTTACTTATTCTGCCTTGCCTTAACAATACAAGCATTTTTTCTTCAATCATCCGTGCCCGCAATACTTCGGTATATAGTTGTATTAATACTTCGTTAGAATATGTAGAGTATAAATCGAAATGCATGTTGCAAATTTAGTAACAAAATTATGCTTGTTGGTATATTTGTTGAAATAAATAGCTGCAAACGGTTCTTATATCAGAAATAAAGAATCGAATTTATTTTTCGATAGTATTAAAAAATAGGCAAAAAATAATTCCTGAATATATGCTATAAAAACATCTACTCAGGAATTATAAAAACTAGGTAACTGTACTTTCTTATCTAACTATATTTATTTTTCCATTTTTTACAATTGTATTTTCATTACTTATTGTATATAAGTAAATGCCTGTTGGTAAAGCTGAAATATCAAGAGATTCTTTACCGCATATTGCTTTTGTAAGTACTGTATTACCTTTTATTGAAAATATAGAACAATTGTAGGTTTTAGCATCATTTATAGCAATATTTAATTGATTTGATGCGGGATTTGGGTAAATATTGATAGCATTGCTACCCATAATTACGGTTTCTACACCTACTTTATCAATTGTTGTTACATCATCAACCCAAAGTGTACTACTATCAAGACTACCACGCCCTCCACTGCTTGCAAAATTAATTCTGATAGTATCAGGTATATTCACACTATCTACATATACGATAGTTGCTGTAACTTTTTTCCATGCACCGGCAGAACCTGTAGTCATTGTAGAATCTATTTTAACAGTACCTGTTCCTACAACCGAATCATAACCGCCAAAATTTGCCCCATTTATAGCCTGAACTGTTAAAATTCCGGTATCAGCACCCGGATTGCCTAAAGAGTCAATACCCGGCATGTATTTTACCCATGCACTTACCGAAACAATTTTTCCTGCAACCGGTGTACCTCCACTAAATGATGTAGCACTAGCTAAAGACCCACCACTTAATAAAACAGATAGATTTACTGCAGCTTTAGTGTTAGACATTGAACCGGCAAAATAGCCTAATGTATCTTGTTTCAAAGTAATCATTTTGGCAGAATATGTACCTGAATGTACAATGGTAGTATCAGGGAAAAGTTGTGCATGCCAATTAGAGCCTGCCCCAATAAGGGTAGCTAAAGATTCGCCGTCTGCAATTGCCAAAGAGTCGAAACTATACCAACCAAAGGGAGCATGAATTGTTTTTATAGCAGTGCTGCCCGATGTATTCGTACGCCAAGTTTCCATGCCAGGGTCAACTACAAATTGTGCATTAGCACATACTGATGCTACAAGAATAGCAATTGATAAAAGTATTTTCTTCATTATATATTATTTTTTATTTTAAGAAATTAATTTAATATTTGTAAGCAATTCTGTATAGCATCAAAATTGGGTATATCCAAAGCATTTTCCAGCACTTCGGCATAACGTACAACCCCTTCCTTATCTATAACAAATGCAGAACGCTTAGAGACACCATTCATGTCATTAAAAAAAGTTTCATAGATGGACTCATAAGCCTTAGACGCTTCTTTATTAAAATCGCTTAATAAAGGAAAATTTAAATTTTGTTCTTTTTTAAATTTATCTAATGAAAACAGTGAATCTACCGAAATACCATACACCTGAGCATTTAATCTGTCATAAATATTAAATGTGTCTCTAATTGTACATAATTCTTTGGTACATGTGCCTGTAAATGCCAAAGGAAAGAATAATAAAACAACGTTCTTACCTTTTTGTTCGCTTAGCGTAACTTTATTTTTTTCATTATCACGTAATGTAAAATCCGGAGCTTTTTGCCCTATTTCAATTGCCATTTAAAGTATTTTGTTTGTGTAAAATTATTATAATAAGTTTTATTTCCAAATAAAGATTTATATTTTAACAATAAAATATTTTGCTTTTTTCAATTCTATTTATGAACTCAAACAATCAGAAAACCAATATATAACTCACTGTCTTTTTCCTCTAACGGATAGGTAAATAATTTATATCCCTCACCACTTGTATTTCGTCCATTTTTTGGGTCGAAACGATATTTGTGCATTGGGCAAACAACCCTACCTTGCACATCAAGCCAACCCTCGCACATTGGCGCACCTGCATGTGGGCAAAGAGAAGTAAAAGCATAGTAATTATTGTTTTTATGCAATAAAACAATACGTTTATCGGCAATCGTTATCTCTATCATTTTATTTTCACCTATACTCAATAATAGTTCTGGTTCTATTTTATGCCAAACGTACATAATCTATTTTTTTCTTTAGAATGAAATATAGTTGATTCAAAATCATTTTTTGTCAAAAATAATTTTGAATCAGAATCTAAGGTGTTAAATTTGATATAGGAAGGCATTTTCGTATTTGCATATAATAGGGTATGCATCTTCGTTTTACTTTGCTTTTTCCTGCTTGTTGGTTTAGGAATGGTTTTGAACAAGGGTGTAGTCCATTACTGGGTATATACTATCTTTCGAGCAAATATTATCATTTTAGCCTGATGTCCGAGATAGAATACATATAAATAGGATTCAGCTTTTGGTCAATTGTACCGAAAACCTTAAAAGGTCGCAGAATGTTCCCTTCACTTAGATGCACTCTTAGTTGTTATTTTTGTTATCTATACTTATTGAGTTTGCCCAAATTAGTATCAATAATAATAAATGTTTATTTTATTAATCCTTTTTCTCTGAGAATAGACTCTAAAATTTCATTTTTTTTGCGTTCGGCATTTAGCAATCTTTCATATAATTCAATAATCTTTTCTAAAGGATTAAGCGTATTATTATCTATTGTAATGCTCTTAGTTTTAACATCGGTTACTTTTTCTATGCAGGAATAGCTGAGCAAGTCATTTTCATCAAAATTCATTATTGTTTCTACTTTTACATCTAAAGCGTTTGCTATTTTCACTAACTTATCATAATCAATATCATCGCTTAATTCTATCTTAGAAATTATTTGTTGTTTTTCGTTTATTAGAGTTGCTAAGTTGCATTGCTTTAGCCCTCTAAGTTCTCTTATAAGCCTTATTTTATTCCCAATATTTGTTGCAGTATTTTTAACAGACTTAGACATAGAATAAAATATTATGCATAACGAATTAAATATAATTTACTGTATTATACAAACAAAAATAAGCATTAAGAATTAATAATTTCAATATTTTGAGTAAAAATAATATAAAAAAAATAGCTTACATTACATTAAACAATGTAAAATACATAAATATCAAGTAAAATACATTTGAAATTAATGTAAAACACATCAAAAATAATTAACTATGCATTTATAACAAAATTATATTTGTGATAACTAAAACATTTTAAAACACACAAATTTATGAGCAACAAATTTTTCACATTCAGCAAGCCATTTCTTAATTTCATTGATAGTGGCAATTTCTTCCGTAAACCATTTGCTTGGCTTTATGCAATTATAGCAATACTAAATTTAATATTGCCCTTGTTTTTACTCTACTTTGCCATTAAAGAAAATATTTTTAAAACAGATGGTAAGTATATTTTAGCCTTCATTATGCTATGGTTGATAATTACATTTGCCAGTTGGATAAGTTTTCAACTTTGGTGGGACAGGAAATCAAAAATAAATGAAACCTCTGCCGAAAATGCAGAATTTGTAGCTACACCGGTTTTTGCAAATTTTATACAAACTCTTGGCGAATGGTTAGGCACTTGGCTTACAATAGTAGGTATTGGTGTAGCACTGATAGGAAAGTTATTCGACCAAGGTAATATGATGGGAAACATGGGTGGCTTTGGACGCGGTATGGGAGATAATATTTTATTAAGTGGTTTTTTTGGTGGCGATAACCTACTGCTCTCATTAATTGTAATACCTGTAAAAGGTTTTTTAATTGTTGTATTTGCCAGATTTTTGGCAGAGACAAGCAAGGCATTTGCAGCAATTGCAAATAATACAAAAAGACATAATGTGGAATAAGACATAAATTGTAAATATAACTTATTTGTATTTTTAAATACAATAAAAAAAACCGTATAGTTTTAAAATATGCTATATCATATTTTAAAACTATACGGTTTTTTATGCTTCTACATTAATAAATATTGCAGCAAGAAAGCTTATAGCAGGTAATAAATTGTTGAGTGGTTAAAAATGTGCTTCTAAAATAGCTGATAATATATTTTAATATTACATCACCAAAAACAGTTGACAGGATATTTTATAAAATTGTCATCTTTTGTAAGTATTGTAAGATGCTGTTCAATTGCTTGGGCTATAATTATTCTATCAAAAGGGTCTCTATGTATTAATTCTAGTATAAGTAATTTTTGTAAATGCTCAAAATTTATCGGCAATAGCTCAATATTATTTTCAAGGAGAAAGGGAATAATTTCTTTGAATGGGCCATTTAAGATTAATTTACCAAGATTGGTTTTTATTGCAATCTCCCAAATACTTGCTATGCTTAAAAAACAACCATTATTAATATTCTGTATTTTACTTTTTACAGACGATGGCAGGCTTTTATCTCCATTCATAAACCAAATAATGGTATGGGTATCTAATAAATAGTTCATTACATATATTCTTTAAAATCGTCCAGCTGTTCGTCAAAATCCGAAGACATTATGAACATACCTTTCAAACCTCCAAATTTTCGTTCTTTTGGTATATTAGGCTTGTTTTTTTGTTGTAAGAATGCTATAAAATCAGCCACTTCATTTTTTAAATGATCGGGCAAGGTTGAAAATTGTGCTAATAATTCAGTATTGCTCATTATTGAATTTTTACTTACACAAATATAGCAAATTAGGAGTTAGGATTAATCAAAAAATTTCCGGTTTAAGATAAGTGTATTTATTGTATATAGAATTATATCACTATTACGAATCTCAAAAAATAGCTACATGAGGAAATTTATTTAATTCTATATCTGAAATTGCTTTTTTTCTTTGAATTAATAAAACAGTAGAATTGTGGATTTATTTCTAACTTTTTATAAATATTTTTCACTTCTTCTAAAAATTCATCGGATAATAATTTTCTGATTCCAAAATAATACAGATATGCTTTAATTACGTCATTAGCAGCATGAGGTAACACTATTAAGTTATAAATCATGCTTTTTTAATTGCACTATTAATTAAATATATTGATTCTGCTGCCGAAAGTCCTTTTATTATACCTGTACTCTTCTCTACGTTCTTCTAATTAAAATTCCTGCCTTCCTTTATTTCAACTATAATCGGTTCTGCGATTTCTTTGGTTTCAAAAGCTCCGAAAGATTTTTCAAACGACTTTTTTTGTCTTTAATGTCAAATTTTAGGATAAGGTTAATTTCGATATTAGTTCAAGCTTATTTACTGCACTCAAATTGCTTAATAATTGCAAATAGCTATCTATAAGTTTCGTATATATATCAACCGTTTTCATAGTCATCAAAGTTAATATTTTTTAGAGATATATCATTATTTATCTTAAAAATAATCGCAATTTTGCTACCAAAATACTACTAAATTCAAAAACCACACAATGACCATTTTAGATACTACGGAAGTAGAACTTGATACTATTATTACACACCATGTAGGGAATAAACTAAATGATGAAAAATATCATCTTTCAAACGAAGAATCTATTTTAGATAGTATTACTTGTTCTTATTTATTAAAATTGTTCCTAACACCCTTAAAACCCGAAGAGTTTTATAGCTTCACCCATCCTATAGGTTTGGAATTTAACGATGTGTATAAATTAGTTGCCGGCTTATTTGCAGATATGGGTGATTTTATTGCAGTATCTCAAAACATTGCTAAATTACTATACGACCATTCCATGCACCCTAAAATAAAAGAAGGGGAATTAAATATTGTTTACTTCACCAATGTAATGCTGGATAATGAGGTTGTGGATGCAATAGGTATTTTTAAATCGGAAACGAATGTGCCGTTTATAAAAATGAACAGCCGAAAAGCAAGCTATGAAATTAATCACGATTTTGGTTATGAGATAAAAAGCCCGGATAAAGGTTGTGTCATTTTTAATACAGAGCAAGAATGCGGATATAAAATTCTTCTTATAGATACTACTCGCAAGGCGGAAGAAGCACAGTATTGGAAAGATGATTTTTTGAAACTAAAACCTATCAGTAATGATTTTTTACAAACAAAGCAATTTTTAAGTATAGCAAAAGATTTTGTAGCCAATAAATTAGCCGAAGAATATGAGGTATCAAAAGCAGACAAAATTGACTATTTAAATAAGTCTTTGGAATATTTTAAAAACAATGATAATTTTGATAAAAAGGATTTTGAAGAAACTGTTTTTCAAGATAAGGGACTTATAGAATCATTTAGAAGTTTTGATGAACAGTATAAGACTGAAAATAATTTTGAAATAGCAGATAGTTTTGAAATATCTACAAGTGCTGTAAAAAAACAAACAAGGGTTTTCAAAAGTGTACTTAAATTAGATAAAAATTTTCATGTATATATACATGGTAATAAAGATTTAATAGAACAAGGCATAGACAAAGACGGTAGAAAATTTTATAAACTCTATTATGAGGAAGAAGAATAAGCCTTTAATTTTAATACAGTCTATTTTATATATGTATAAAATATTAAAAATGAAACAATTATTAGTATTGTTATTCTTATTTATTACTATAACTAACAATGCGAAAACTTTTTATAATAAAGCTACTGAGCCTGTGTTGCACTATATAACCAGAGTACCTAAAATTAAAATTGCTAAGCCGCCACTAATACTATTATTGCACGGTGTGGGCAGTAACGAAAACGATTTGTTTTCGTTTGCTGATAAATTACCAGATAATTTTCTTGTTATTTCTGCACGAGCACCTATAACTTTAAGTGCAGGCAGCTACGCTTGGTATCAGGTAGATTTTGCTACCGGTAAGCCTGTAATTAATAAAGAACAAGCAGAAGAAAGTAGAAAAGCAATTATTAAGTTTATATCACAACTTAAAGATTTAGAATCTTTTGATGCTAATCAGGTCTATTTATGCGGTTTTAGCCAAGGTGCTATTATGAGTTACAGTGTTGGCTTAACAAAACCGGACATTGTGAAAGGCATAGCCATACTTAGCGGAAGGCTGCTTGATGAGGTAAAACCGGTTGCAGTAACTAATGCACAACTAAAACATTTAAACGTTTTTATAGCTCACGGCACTAACGATGAGGTATTAAACATTAAATATGCAAAAGATGCCAATGCATATCTTTTAAGCAAAGGGATTAAAGCCACCTATAAAGAATATGAAGAAGGACACAATATAAACAATAAAGAATTGAACGACTTGATTAACTGGTTGAGAAATTAAAATAATTTGCAATCGTTATTCTTTTAGTATTAATAATTTGATTATTTTAAAGATTACATAATTAGATAACGTAAATAATTTTTATTAAAATATTTGCAAATAAAAAACAATATATTTTTTGTAAATACAATAGTATCTATCAATAAAAAAATGTATCATTGCAAATAATAATTTACAAATATTTATTTTAGATACCAACTACACTAAAAAATATTTGTACTCCTTTAAAAATGAAAAAAGGCAGAATACTATATCTTACTATAATTATTTTCACAAATCTTTTTGCCACTAAAAGTTTTTGCCAAAATTTTGATTATAAAGAAAATTCCGTCTATATATACAACTTTATAAAATACACCAATTGGTCTCAAAAAAAATCGAATCTGCAAATAGGTATTATTGGAAATACACCGGTTGAAGACGAATTAAAAACACTGATAGCTAAAAAGAAAAATAGTAGTATCACCTATAACATTAAACAAATTTCCATTTTAGAGTCTAAGGAATGCGATGTAGTAATAATTGCCAAATCGGCAAGCGATGAATTAAAAAAAGTAGATAAACTAACTACAAATTTACCCGTATTAATAATTACAGAAAAACAAAACATGAGCCACTTAGGTGCATGCATTTCCTTTTTTATTGATGAGGATAAAGATTACAAAACAGAATATCAATTAAGCATTCGCAATTGTAGGTTGAGAGGCTTGGTATTAAGTGAACAAATTTTAAATAATGCAGTATTAATTAGGTAAAGCATGATTAGAATCGTATTTATTTTTATTGTTTTATTGTTTGCTGAAAACGCTTTTTGTCAAAAAAATGCAAATACTATTACTATTACCGATAGTACAGACTTGTCTGATTATTCATTAGAAGAATTATCAAAATTAAAATCAAGGTATGCAGCTACAGATATAGAAAAAAATATAAGCCAAGCAATAGAAGCGGCTTCGCATAAGGCATTACCTTTAAGAAAAACACCTTCAATAATATCTGTAATTACAGAAGACGATATAATAAAAAGCGGAGCAAGAGAATTAATGGATGTATTTAAACTAATACCGGGCTTTGATTTTAATGTAGATGTAGAAGGTGTTGTAGGTATTTCTTTTAGGGGTATGTGGGCCAATGAAGGTAATTTATTATTGCAGTTTGATGGGCAGGAAATGAACGAAAATGCATACTCATCGTTACAATTAGGCAATCATTACCCAATTAGCAATATAAAAAAGATTGAAGTAATAAGAGGTCCCGGCTCAGCTATTTATGGTGGTTGTGCTGAATATGCTGTTATAAACATTATTACAAAAAAAGGAGATGAAATAAAAGGAATTTCAGTAGAAGGGTTGCTTGCACAAACAGCTAATAGTTATTCCCGGCAAGACCTTACTTTAACAATAGGCAATAAAATAAATGATTTTAATTATGCAATGTCCGGATTTATAGGTAGAGGACAGAGAAGTAATTTTGACTATACAGATGTTTATGGCAAGTCTTTTAATATGACTAATAACTCGAATTTGAATCCTCAATTTTTTAATTTCAATATTGGGTATAAACATTTTTCATTTACATTTATATACGACAATTACAGAACAACTACCAGAGATGGGTATATAAGTTCATTATCACAGCCTTACCCATGCGATTTTTTGAGTTATATGACTGAAATTAAATATACAAAAAAAATTAATAAAAAATTTGAATTTCAAACAAAGTTTAATTATAAATTCTCCTCCCCTTATGTGTTTGATGGTTACCCGGCACCTATTGACTCCAGCTATGGTTATTATAAAGTAAATATAAATAGATACCGATTAAATATAACCACAATATGGGAGCCTACTTATTGGGTAAATGCACAATTTGGTTTTGAGGGCAATTATGATGAAGGTTTTAATACAAATGGCAATCTGTTTATTACTGATAATTCTAAATATGTTAGCTATATTAATTATGCACCATTTGCACAGGTGCTAATAAATACACGTTTTGCAAATATTACGTTAGGTGCCAGATACGACTTTAGTTCAGCTTTTGGCAGTGCATTTAATCCTCGTTTAGGTATTACTAAAAAAGTAGGCATTGTAAATTTTAAACTTTTATATGCATCTTCATTCAGGGCACCATCTATCGAAAATATTCAATATGAAATAGATAAAATACAATTAAAACCGGAACAATCTAAAACAATAGAATTTGAAACCGGTTTTAAATTAAGTAAAAACATGTTTTTATCTGTAAATCTATTTGATATAACCACACAAAATGCAATTCGTTATTTTGTAAAAACAGACTCGGTAATAAATGGAGACCCGGACGGATACAGAAATACAAATAAAATTATTGGTAGCCAGGGTGCAGAAATAGAGTATAACTATAAAACAAAATTAGGCTTTATAAAAGTTATATATTCTTATTTTACAATTGGCAATAAAAATGTAGATAGTGCTAATATTGTAATAAATGATAGAACTGTAACATTAGGTAACGCACAAAATAAACTTACCGTAATGGGTAGTATCAATATTGGGAAACACTTTTTTGTAACGTCATCTATTAATTACTTAGATAAGCGATATGCTGACGTTTCTACCGACTCAAGTGGAAAAGAAAAATTATTGGAAATGATAAAACCGCAAGCCGTATTTAATCTATATATTGGGTGTACTAATATAGCGAAAAATTTATTTTTTGGGGTAGGTATTAATAACATCACCAATGAAAGAAAGCAATATCTGCAAGCATATAATAGTTTGCACGCCCCGTTACCCGGTTTAGGGAGGGAGTTCTTTTTGAAACTAAATTACAAAATACAATATACCGGAAAAAAATAAAATGGAAAAATCAGGTTTAGCAAAGAAATTGAGTACAACCTACTTTATTATTATTATTTCTACAATAATAAGTGGTTCGTATTGTTTGTATGTGCTAAACATGAACAGTAGGTCTAATACAGAAATGCGAACTATTAATTTGCCTTCTATACAGAACCTTAAAGATATGAAGCAATTAATGCAAGAAATTAAAAAGCTTACGGAAACATGGGTATATGTTACAAATAATAAAGATAAAGACAGATTGCAGCATATATTACAAAATGATTATCCTCAATTAGACAGTAACATACTGCAACACAAAAAAAAATGGCATAATGATGCAGAATTAGAATTAATAGATAAAATAAATACAAACAATACAGAGATTATTGATACAATAAATAAAATAACACAATTACTAAACAATTCGGAAACCTATTTAAATGATGAAACGGTAAATATAGCAAGTGATTTAAATGAAATAATAAAAAAACAAATTAATGATAATGATAAACTATATACAAAAATAATAGAGATAAAAAACTCAAGTATAGAAAAGGAACAAAACTTAATTGCAGCATCTTATAATTATGTATATATAAGTTTGTTTATAACATTAATAATTATAATACTCGTAAGTTATTTTTCTATGCGGTATTCCAAATTTTTTGTTGTAAAACCTATATTAAATTTAAACGAAATTATTTCGGATATGTCTTTAGGTAATGTTGTAGCATTGAATGAAATAAAGAGAACAGATGAAATAGGGGAAATACATAATGCTATAAGCAAAATGATAGAAAGCCTAATTCAAAAAATAAATTTTTCGGAACAGATTGGGAAAGGGAACTATAATGCAAATTTTAATTTATTATCTGAAAAAGATAAATTCGGTAAAGCATTATTAAGAATGCGAGACGACCTTAAACGCACAAACGAAGCATTAATAGAGCAAGATAAAAGGTTGATAGATGCACAAAAGCTTGCTAGATTTGGTAATTATTTTTACGACATTAAAAATGCAGTTTTCCATAGCTCTGCCACACTCGATGAAATACTTGGTATTGATAGCAATTATTTGAAAACAAACTTAGGTTGGAAATCATTAATATTACCTGAATTTAAAGATACTTTAGCCGAAAATGGACTACAATCTATTAAAAATAAAGAACGATTTACCGAAACATACATAGTAAAAAGACATAATGACGGACAAGAAAGATGGGTAAGTGTAATAGGCGAATTTAAAGTTGATGAGAACGGTATGCCAATAACAATGTTTGGCACGGTGCAAGATATTACAGAAAGTAAAACATTAGAGATAGATTTAAATAACTCTTATAAAATTGCTACCGACCAAAATAAAAGATTACTCAACTTTTCTTACATTGTGTCTCATAATTTAAGAATGCATGCTGTAAATATACATAGCTTATTAAGCATATACGACGAAGCTGAAGATGACACTGAAAGAAAGGAAGTTATTGAATTATTGCACAAAGCATCTAAATTGCTCGATGAAACAATGTATCATTTAAATGATGTGGTAGCGATGCAAAATCCGGTAAGTGTAGATATTATTCCTATTGAACTTTGTAATAGCATAAACCATGCAATTGATATTTTAAAAACGCAAATAGCTACTAAAAATGCTAAAATTATAAATAATGTGAATAAGGATATTATTATAAATTACAATCCTGCATATATAGATAGCATAGTACTCAATTTTATATCTAATGCTATAAAATACAGCCACCCGGATAGGCAGCCAATTGTAACTATAGACTGTTATAAAGATAAAAACTACCGCGACAATACAAATTGGGTATTAGAAATTGCTGATAATGGTATAGGTATAGACATGAAGAAAAATAGTGAAAAACTATTTGGTATGTATAAAACATTTAATGGCAATAAAGATGCCAAAGGAATAGGATTATTTTTAACAAAATATCAGGTAGAGGCATTAGGAGGCAGTATTGAGGTATTTAGTGAATTAAATAAAGGAACTACATTTAAAATACATATAAAATAGACAGTATGAAAAAGGTATTTATAATTGACGATGATGAGATGTATCAGATGGTATTAAGTAAAATAATAAAAAAAATAGACCCTGAAATAGTAGTTGAAACTTTTTGGAATGGAGAAAAAGCCTTAGAATATTTTAATATAAATAAAAATAACCCATTACCAAAACTATTACTTTTAGACATTAACATGCCTATTATGGATGGATGGCAATTTATTTCGGAGTTTGAGAGTAGGTATCCAAATTTAAAAACGTTAAGTAATATCTATATGTTTAGTAGCTCATTAGAAGAACGGGAGCGAACTAAAGCACTCAGTTTTAAGAGTGTTAAAGATTATTTGCTAAAACCTGTTTCTATAAATTTGATGCGAGAATTAATTGCTGCTAATATTGTATAAATAGTGTTATATGCTTTTTCATAAAGCATATACTCTTAATTACTAAGAATAGATATGCTAAAAGTATCTATTCTTGATTCCTTACTGCCATTACTCTATTATTAAATATCAATGCTTAAATAATCCTGCAATTAAAAAGGCAGCGGCAGCAGCTACCGAACCAATTAATGTTACCTGTATTGCACCTTTCCATACATTTTGTCCGGTTACTTTTGCTTTAAAAAAACCAAATATAAATAAACATACTATTGTTATTGCACAAGAATATTTCAGTCCATCTGTAGGTGATGTAGCAAATAAATAAGGAGATAATGGCACAATACCACCTGCAATATAAGATAATCCAATATTCATAGCACTTTTGCGGGCTCTTTTTGGGTCGGGTTTTTCAAGTCCCAATTCAAAACGCATCATAAATTCTACCCATTTATTTTTGTCCTTTGCTAATTCTTCTACAATAATATGTTGTGAATTGCTGCTAAGCCCCATTTCTTCAAATATCTCTCTAACTTCTTCTTTTTCTTTTTCCGGTAAATTATCTACTTCATATTGTTCTCTTTTAACCTCAGCATTATAATGGTCCACCTCTGTTTTACCTGCCAAAAAGCCACCTAAACCCATTGCAATAGAACCTGCTGCTATTTCTGCAATACCGGCAGTAACCACAATAGCAGTTGTAATACCGGGAGCGCCTGCTAAACCCGCAGCAAGTGCAAAGGGTACTGTTAAACCGTCACTCATACCTATCACAATATCAGTTACTAAGTCGGTGCTTTTAAAGTGCGTTTCTGTATGTGTACTGCCCATAAAATTAAAAATTGATAGCAAAGGTGCAATTAAAATAAGAATTATTAACTGATTAAGGTAAGTAAAATTAGGTATAGTGCAATTAAATTATACAACCCATAAAATACATTGTTATATTTTTGTATTTATTCAAAGAATTTGGATAGTAAGAGATTTTATTTAGCTTTGTAATATTAAATAAAAACTAAAAAATTTTTTGGTGCTATAAATTGCTTCCCTGAAAATATATAATAATAAAAATATCATAATGCAAAATATTCCATTTAACAAACCATACCTAACCGGAAAAGAAGGACATTATATTTATCAAGCAGTATTATCAGGTAAAATATCAGGAGATGGTATTTTTACAAAAAATTGTCACGACTTTTTTGAGAAATTATATGGTTTTAAAAAATGTCTTTTAACAACTTCGTGTACCGATGCATTGGAAATGGCTGCACTGCTAATAAATATACAACCGGGTGATGAAGTAATTATGCCTACCTATACCTTTGTATCCACATCAAACGCATTTGTATTAAGGGGAGCAAAAATTGTATTTTGTGATAGCCATAAAGACCGTCCCGGTATGGATGAAGATTTAATTGAATCTTTAATTACAAATAGAACAAAAGCAATTGTACCGGTACATTATGCCGGTATTGCTTGCAATATGGATAAGATTATGGATATTGCAAAAAAATATAATTTATTTATTATTGAAGACGCTGCACAAGCAATTGATAGTTTTTATATTGGTAGAGACGGAATAAAAAAGCCATTAGGCTCTATTGGTAATTTGGCAGCTTTTTCGTTTCATGAAACAAAAAACATAATGTCTGGCGAGGGGGGAATGATTGTTATAAATGATGAACAATTTTTTGAAAGAGCTGAAATAATAAGAGAAAAAGGAACAAATAGAAGTAAATTTTTTAGAGGTGAAGTTGATAAATATGGATGGGTAGATTTAGGAAGTTCTTTTTTACCTTCTGATATTATTGCAGCATTTTTATATGCACAATTGGAAAATCTAAATGATATACAATTGAAGCGTAAAAAAATATGGAATTTTTATTACGAAAAATTAAAACATCTTGAAACGGAAAATAAACTGAAATTACCTGTTATTCCGGATTTTGCAACAAATAATGCACACATGTTTTATGTAGTTTGTAAAGATATAAACCATAGGAATGAACTTATAAAACACTTAAAGGCTAATAATATATATTCCGTATTTCATTATTTAAGTTTGCATAAAAGTGATTTTTATGCATCTAAACACGATGGTAGAGAACTAATTAATGCTGATATTTATACTGATTGTTTACTTAGGTTGCCTCTATTTTATGAATTAACAGATGCTGATTTAGATAATATTACAGATGAAATAATAAATTTTTCTAGTATTTAATATTATAGCAAATAGACTTTAAAGTTTTATATTAAGTTACCTTAATGCTTTCCTGTAAAGGAGTAGCTTAATTTCATATATTGTCTTCGACCATTTCAGCAGAGATGGTATGCCTTTTTTATATTATTAGATTTTGCGAAGTTATAGTGGATATTGGGCAGAGTGAACTCTGGTTTAGGGGAGTTATGATATAAATCGTGTCTTACACACTGATATTGTTTTGAGGGTATGAATTACACCTATAACACCCTGCACGTCAAATGCAAAAATCAGAATAAGAGAGCACAGTGGAATACTTTAGAACCGTAAGAAAAATTTCCCGAATAAAGTATTCAATAACTCGAAAAAAATGAGAAAAATAATTATTAATTCTAGTTTTTTGTTATCCCTATTCTGAACCAATTGAGCAAACGTTCGCAAATTATTGTCAATAATTTTCAATGTATATTCTACTTCTCTGAACCGGGTTTTGAGATTAAATATTTTAGATAGTCCATTGTTTATATGCGACAGATATTCGTTATCCCAAACGGTATCCGGAGCATCCATAAAATAAAGATTATCGGTTATACGGTTCTGTATATTCATTGTTTTGCCAATAAACTTCATTACCTGAGTATTTGATATGGAAAGTTTGCCATTTATTTCAAGTTCGCTTGTAAACTTGACCGTTTCGTGCAAAAAACTTTGCGATAATTCAGTAAAATAATCTAATGCAACCGATTGGCAAACATTCAGTAAGGCTATTTTAATTACATCTGCGTTTATCTCAGGCACAATAAAAGAATTATAATCAAAATTGAGCTTTTGTTCCGGATCTACTTCTATATAGCAGTCCTCTTTATATTCCTTACCATGCAACACCAGTGCATCCACAAAAGGCCTTATGGATGTAATAAATTCGTTTATTGTTGTTTCATCACAATCAGAAAAAGCAACCTCACCGGAATTTTGAATATAGATATAGGTATATTCACTTTTTTTAATAAATACTTCGTAAGAAGAACTATAATGAAGAATACCTTGGTAATCTGCTTTAAAATTTTTAAGCTGAATTTTTTCACCCAATAGATAAGCAACTAATTTAATCTTTGGTTTATGCATACTCATTCAATTTAAAATGGCTAAATTACGCAATATGCCTGAGCTATTTTGTTGCCCACTTTATAATGTGTACCTGTTTGGGCTGAAAAACAAATATTAGCTGATGATTGGAATATCACAATACAATCGGAACCACCGAATTGAAAATAAGAAATTTCTTCGCCCTTTCGTAATGTAACCCCAACTTCGGCTGTAACCATAACTGATGAAACCTGACACATACCAATTGGTAAAACTGCAACCAACCCTATTGGGGTATCCAATACGATTAATCCTCTTGTTTGTGCAAATTGATAACCGGTGTTGTCTTGAGAATCGTAAATTCTTTTATGAAGAAGTGTATGTTTTCCGGTATCATCAACCAATGTTTTTGCAGTTACTTCTAAATATACTTGCCCTTGAATGACCCTTGCTTCTAAAACCTTGCCTCCTACCGGTGCATGTTGTCGGTGATAATCGGTAGGGCCAAGATATGTGTGCATGAACAGACCACCATCAAAACTATCTTTATAAGGGCTTCCTTCCAACAATTCACTTATTTTCCAATTAAGGTTTTTTACTGTTACATTAGCATCTTTTCTTATCTCCCATACACCACCAAAAGTTGCATCTGCCGGAGAAACAATTATTGTTTGGTCTGCTATTGCAGCAATAGGACGATAGCCGGGTTTAAAGTTCCTCGCAAAAAACTGATTAAAAGATTTCCAACCACCACGAGGTTCCAGGTATTCTTTCATATTATAGGCTGAAGAATTGTAAAATGTCTCTTCCGATTTGGTAGTCCACGATTCAGGCGTATCTAAAAACAAACCCATTGCATTGGCATAATTTACCAGCCACTGCGAAAACGGTGTCAGGGGTGGCATTTCGTTATATGGAACTATTTTATTTTGGAGCGACAAAACAGGTTCTTGGTCTGCAATAAAATAAAAAGCACTTAGGTGGTCATCAACGTTTTGCCCTGTAGAGTTTTCCAAAGGTATCCAATATAGAAAGTCATTAATCCAATCAAGATACTGATTCAGGTTTTTAACGTGTTCTAAAAATGGCAAATTTTTAGTGTTTGCTTTTTTAATTGCCTTTTCAAATTTATCTGCCCAATTATTTTCAGCAATCATTTTAACTAATTCCTCAACAATTGGATGATATTTTTTATTTACATTCATATTATTTATGTTTTAATTCCCATTATTAAGCCTCAAAACAACTTATGTATAGTTTACAAAATTACGAACACAAGAATAGGTAATGTTATATTAGCCATGAAATAATTTACATTATTTACAGATAACAATATTATGTATATATATTTTGAATAGTGTATTAATATAATAAATATTAAATGCGTAATATATTACAAATTTAATCTGCTAATTTCTCTCAATAACTTTTAGCAATCTAATTACTTT
>CAIYTT010000062.1 GCA_903929195.1 uncultured Bacteroidota bacterium | reverse complement strand
GGTAAATATTTAGACTCAATAAAATCTAATCCCGTAGGGATGATATTATTATAGCAAAATACAATACAAAATGCTACAAAACCCTGAAAGGTTGATATTATTTGCCCATACTTTGTAAAGTAATATCACCCTTTCAGGGTTTTGTGTTATTAGAATTAACATTTTCTATAATAATATCATCCTTTCAGGATTTTGAAAATGGAAAAATTTGCTTTTTATTTTGTAAGCCAGTATTATTACCACAAAAGGCATACGAGAACTTTATTTTTTGTATGCCTTTTGTAATTTTCTGTTTATAATAAATACTTATTTTTGTAAGTTTCCTTACCTTTATTAAATAATTAAGAAGTATGCAATTTAAAGGAAAAACAGTTTTAATTACCGGTTCCAGTAGAGGTATTGGCGAAGCAATAGCTATAAGGCTTGCAAAAGAAGGTGCTAACATAGTAATAATTGCCAAATCTATTACTGAAGACGAGCGATTAGGTGGTACTATATACTCTGCTGCCCAAAAAGTAGAAGCAGCAGGTGGCAAAGCATTACCAATAAAATGCGATATACGAGACGAAGAACAAATAATTGAAGCTGTAAACCTTGCTATTGCAACTTTTGGTAATATAGACATTGTTGTAAATAATGCATCTGCTATTTCTTTAAATAATACAGAACAGATGCAAACCAAGAAGTTTGACCTCATTCATGATATTAATGTTAGAGGCACTTTTTTAGTTACCAAACATTGCATAGAATCATTAAAAAAATCAGATAATCCACATATTTTAACCCTTTCTCCTCCTATAGATTTAAGTCCGAAGTGGATTGCTCCTTATATTGGTTATACTATGAGTAAATACAATATGAGTATGATGACACTTGGCTGGGCATGGGAACTTAAAAAGTATGGTATTGCAGCTAATTCTCTTTGGCCGGTAACTACTATTGCTACTGCCGCAGTACAAAATTTATTAGGCGGGCAATTATTAGTAAATAAAAGCAGAAAACCGGAAATACTGGCTGATGCTGCCTTTTTCATATTACAGCAGCCTGCAAAAGAGTGTACCGGTAACTTGTTTTTGGACGAGACCATATTAAAAAATGCAGGTATTACAGACTTAGAAAACTACTCAGTAACACCGGGAAGTACTTTACAAAAAGACTTATATATAAATTAGAAATAAAAAAATAGCTGTATCTTTTATTAGATAAAAATAATAATAAACAATACAAATAAACTTACAACAGAATTATTATTATTTTTTATTAATAATACTATAATATTATACACTATTTTATAAATTTGTGCTATGCAAAATAAAATGCCTGTAATACTAATTACAAACGATGACGGTATTACATCTCCAGGTATAGCAGCCTTGGTAGATGCCGTAAAACATTTAGGTAAAATAGTAGTTGTAGCACCCGATAGTCCGCAGTCGGGCATGGGGCATGCAATTACAATAGGCACACCATTAAGATTAGACAAAGTAAATTTTTTTGATGGCATTGAGGCTTGGCAATGCAGTGGCACACCGGTAGATTGTGTAAAGCTGGCAAAAGATAAAATTTTACATGCCAAACCCGATATTTGCCTTAGTGGCATTAATCATGGTGCTAATCATTCTATTAATGTAATTTATTCAGGCACTATGAGTGCTGCCATGGAAGCCGCTATTGAAGGAGTACCTTCTATTGGGTTTTCGGTACTTGATTATAATTACGATGCTGATTTTACAATTGCTAAAAAGGTTGTATGCCAACTTACAACCAGAATGTTGGCTAAAACAATGCCCAACCATTTATTGCTAAATGTAAATATTCCTATTACAACCGATGATAATTTTAAAGGTATAAAATTATGCCGCCAAGCTTATGCCAAATGGGATGAAGCTTTTGACCACAGAATAGACCCCAGAGGCAAAGATTATTTTTGGATGGTAGGTAAATTTGTGAATATGGATATAGAACCCGGTTCTGATGTTGATGCATTAAAAGAGGGCTTTGCATCGGTAGTACCAATAAAAATAGACTTCACAGATTATAAAATGAAAGATTGGTTGACGAACGAATGGAGTGATATTATTTAAATTACTTTACTACAATACAAGATGTACACTATCTGTTTTATACCTGAAATCGATAGAAACCATTTTGCCGTAATTGCCGCAAACCTCATAAACAGCCGGTAATATACAACTCCAAGAATTCCCTATTCCATACGCTTGATATAGTTTATTGGTACTGTAATCCCACCTTTTAAAATAGGTATTTGTAGAAAACAAGAAACCTATATGATTTAAATATACGCTCTCTTTATTAAGTGCTGCAGTATCGTAAGATACATTCATACCTACTTGCAAGCTATAATCAACAGCCAAGTATTCGCCGGTACAGTGTGCCGAACCACCAACCCAAATACCATATACTTTTTGGTTTACGGTATCTTCCCTTATCAATAATAAAGAATTTTTACTATCATTTTTTGTAGAATCAACCGTATTCATTAAAACATAACTTACATCATACTGATAATATGTATAATTATTAATTTGTGTATCAGTACCTCTTGCATTAATTGTATTATAAAAATGCCAGGAAGTATCATTCGGCCACGCATGTGGCAACGGAAAATAGATACCCTGTGTATGCATTTTCCAAGTGGCATTTTTAGTAGGTATAAATGTAAAATCGCTGGGTAAATGCACTACCGGAGTCGCTTTGTTACAAGAAAAAATCACAAAAAACAGTACTATTAATAAGAATCTATCTTTCATTTAAAACGCAATTTACACAAAGTTGCTCAAATTATAATAACAGTATCTATCAAAAATAAAATTTGACTTTATTTAGATTGACACATTATAAAAAACAAATAAAATAAAACTGTCCCAAGAGCTTAAAAACATTGTGCCATTTATTAAATAGCAAAATAAACTCTTTTAATTGTTACAAACAATCTTGTATTTTTAGGGCTTTATGACACCCGAAAGAACAGAAAAAATAAAACAAGTAATTAGCCATAGACAAAATGATTTGGTTGTAGTGCTGGAAAATGTTTTTGACCCGCACAATATTTTTGCCGTTATGCGTACTTGCGATGCTGTTGGTGTGCAAGATTTGTACCTGTTAAATACGAGAGTAAATAATAAAATGCATAAAAGTTTTGGTAAATATAGTTCGGCAGGTGCTAAGGGCTGGCTTACAATTCACGACTACCAAGACACAACTGCATGTATGGAAGCGGTACGTAAAAAATGTGATAAACTGTATGCTACACACTTAGGTATAGAATCTAAAAAACTCTATGATTTAAATCTAACAGAAAGAGTTGCACTCATTTTTGGTAATGAGAAAGATGGAGTTACAGAGGCATGTTTAAAGTATTGCGATGGTAATTTCATTATACCTCAAGTAGGTATGGTACAGTCGTTAAATATCTCTGTTGCCTGTGCAATTACCCTTTACGAAGCTTTTAGACAAAGAGACATAGCCGGCTTTTACAATGGCGAACCACGATTATCACAATCAGAAATAAATGAGTTAGCATTAAAATGGAAAATGTATGATGAAATACAAAAACCGGATATGCATACTAACTAAAAATATAAAGGAAAACGCTACGGAAAAAGTAAGCGTTTTCCTTTAAAAGCAGGTAAAATTATTAGTTGCCCAAATAGGTTTTAAGTAATTGACAACGGCTTGCAGTGCGTAATTTAGTAATGGCTTTATCTTTAATTTGGCGAACTCTTTCGCGTGTTAAAGAAAATTTTTCACCAATATCTTCTAACGACATAGGATGTGCAACACCAATACCGAAATATAATTTAATTACATCACTTTGGCGTTCAGTAAGTGTACTTAATGAACGGTCTATTTCGCATCTTAGTGATTCCGTATGGTATAAATCAGCATCGGCAGAGTCTGAATTTGGATTTTCAAGAACATCAAGTAGTGTATTATCTTCACTATCCACAAAAGGAGCATCAACCGATACGTGGCGAGCTGCAACACCCAAGGTTGTTTCTACTTCTTCGGTACCAATATCTAATAATTCGGCTAATTCTTCGGTAGAAGGTTCGCGTTCAAATTCTTGTTCTAATTGCGAGTAGGCTTTACTGATTTTATTCGACAGCCCTACTTTGTTTAAAGGCAAACGAACAATACGAGATTGCTCGGCAAGTGCCTGTAAAATAGATTGGCGAATCCACCATACTGCATAAGAGATGAATTTAAAACCACGCGTCTCATCAAACCGCTGTGCGGCTTTAATAAGACCCAAATTACCTTCATTAATAAGATCGCTAAGCGATAAACCCTGATTCTGATACTGCTTAGCAACAGAAACAACAAAACGTAGATTTGATTTTGTTAGTTTTTCTAAAGCACGCTGGTCGCCCTGTTTTATACGGATGGCAAGCTGCACTTCTTCTTCCGGGGTTATTAAATCTACTTTACCGATCTCCTGAAGGTATTTTTCCAGAGATTGACTTTCACGATTTGTAATTGACTTCGTGATCTTAAGCTGACGCATTGACATTGGCAAAGAATTAAGTGGTTCAAAAAAATATTAACTCACAATTATCAAAATAAGACAAATAAATGGCAAATCTAACGTTCTTAACAATTCAAGCCAAAAATATTTTTATGATTACCTTAACTGAAAAATATTTTTTATTGTAAATTAACAATATAAATATTCATTTTTATCAATAAAATAATTTTGATTGTAACATCATTTTTTTATTATTGCACCTTATTACAACAAGGAACATAAAAAAATGAGTAAAAAGAAATTAATGTACTCCTTAGAATTCCCGATTAGATGCTCTCCTACTATTTTGTACGAGTTTTTATCTACACCGGTTGGGCTACAGGAATGGTTTGCAGACAAAGTAGATTTAAGAGACCATAAATATTTATTTACATGGAATGGCTCTACTGATGCTGCCGAAATATTAGAACATATTGACAATGAATTTATTCGTTACCGTTGGGATCATTATGGTAAAGATGAATTTTTTGAGTTCAGCATAGACCAAAGTACTGTTACAAACGAAACTATTTTACGTATAACAGATTTTGCCGAAAAAAATGAAATCAAAGACCAAGAAAGACTTTGGAATTCTCAGGTTAGCGATTTAAAACATAGAATTGGTAGTTGATAAATAGTTTATATTAATAAGAAACACCAAACATAACCAGTTATATTCTATCGTTTATGTTAAGTTTCTGTATGTGCAAAAACCTAAATTATACATTTGGGAGTCTAATCGTTTTTATCTAAATAATTGGTGAAATGTGAGTTACAAATAGTCTTAAATTTCATTACTTTACACACATTCTTATTAAAACCACTTACTTTTTCAAGTAAAAAAGTTAATCCTTATTTTCAAAATTAAATAGCGGCTGTTTTTGCGTAAGTTTGTAGCAAAACATTTTGAATATTGCTAAAGAAACTGGACAAATTAATAATAAGTGGGTTTATAGGTCCTTTTATTGTTACTTTCTTTGTATCCTTATTTGTACTGGTAATGCAGTTTTTCTGGCTTTACATGGATGAGCTGATTGGTAAGGGTTTAAGCATTTGGATGATACTTCAATTGCTTGTATATATGTCTGCCACATTAGTTCCACTCGCACTACCTCTAAGTATTTTATTATCCTCAATAATGACTTTTGGCAGTTTAGGCGAAAATTTTGAACTTGTAGCCATAAAAGCTTCCGGAATTTCTTTGCTTCGTTTTATGCGACCACTTTTTGTTTGCATGATTTTTATTTCCGGTTTGGCTTTTTTATTTAGTAATAATATTATACCGGTTGCTAATCTTAAAGCACTTTCTTTACTTTATGATGTGCGGAATTCAAAACCTACTTTAAATATTCGTCCCGACCAGTTTAATAATGAGATTCAGAATTATTCTATAAGAGTAGGCAGCAAAGACCCCGACGGGCATACTATTAGAGATGTAATTATTTACGACCATACAGATAATTTAGGCAATACAAAAGTAATATTAGCTAAAGAAGGCGAAATGATACCTGCTGCGGATAAATTATCACTTATTTTTAAATTAAAAGATGGCTGGCGCTACGAAGAAAACTATGAACATGGCGTACATGACCCCGATTTATCGCAAACCAGAATGCACTTTACAAAATGGGATAAAGTATTTGATTTATCTTCTTTTAAATTTACCCGTACAGATGAAGGCATGTTTAAAAATGCATATCAAATGATGGATATAAAACAACTTGCAGAACAAATTGATAGTATTAAGCACATTAAAAATAAAATAATTAGAAATATTACTACTAATTTAGTTACTTATATATCCTATAATAACAGCAATAGTGATGGCGAACAAATAAGTAAAAAAATAGGTTCAGCTACTCACATAGAAAAAAAATATGATTCTACTTTCCTTAATTATATACCCGATTCTTTAAAAGTAAGCTCTTTACAAGCAGCTATAAATAATGTACGTAATTTTAAAGGGCTTTTAGATAATTCTACTATCGAAAAAAAAATACAAAATGATAATGCAATAAAATATGATGTGGAATGGCAACGTAAATTCACACTTTCATTTGCATGTATTTTACTTTTTTTGGTAGGTGCGCCACTTGGTGCTATCATACGTAAAGGTGGCTTGGGAATGCCTATGGTAATTGCAATCATATTTTTTGTTACTTTCCATTTAATAAATATTACAGGTGAAAAACTAAGTAAATCAGGCTCTTTAACTCCATTTTTGGGTATGTGGTTATCTACATTTCTATTATTGCCAATTGCTTTTTTGCTTATTAAAGCAGCACGAAACGATTCGCCGGTATTTAGCAAAGAAACCTACTTAAGGGCGTGGAAAAAAATTAATATATTTGTATTATTTTCTTCTAAAAATAAAATAATTGACTAAAAAACAATTTATTACGTTTAATCCATACTTCTTTTATCCATTTTTTATTTGGATGATAGCCGGAGGAACGTTACAATTTTTTTTTACAAAAGAGGAGCTTTTTAGGGCGATTAATACAAATTCTAACCCAATTATCGATTCATTTATTTATTATATTACTTGGATAGGCCAAGCAGAAATAATAATACCTGTATTGCTTTTCTTATTTATATATAAAGAATATCGCAATTGGTGGTACTTTCTTTCAGCCCTATTATGTAATATTATACCTTTTTTTTTGCAACAATTATTAAAATTTTATTACGACGAACCCAGACCCATCAATTATTTTCACAATGCACCTTGGATTCATTATGTAACCGGTTGGCCTGTATTATATAACAGAAGTTTTCCGTCTGGACATACAGAGGGTGCTTTTAGTTTATTTTGTTTTTTATCGTTTATATTACCCGCAAATAAAAAAAAATATGGACTCCTGTTTTTTTTCATAGCACTCTTTGTAGGCTATTCACGCATTTACCTTACCGCACATTTCTTCGAGGATGTATATGTAGGCAGCCTTGTAGGGGTGCTTACCACTACCCTATTTTATGCTTTAATGATACCTTACAAAAAAACAAGCATAAAATAAGTAATGGCATATTAATTTACAGAGGTTATCCACCATACATTTCCAAAAGGGTCTTTAATGCCTGCAGTTAGCCCATAATCTTCTTTTTGTAACTCTCTAATTATTTCACAGCCGGCATCAATCGCTTTTTTGTATGTAGTATTTGCATCAGGAACATAAATAAAAAGATATGCTGTTTCCTTTTTTAAATCAGGCATACTGCTTGCAAGCATTAGCGTTCCTCCGTTTATATGTATTTCGGCATGTCTAATCGAAATCTCATCCTCTCTCCTAATACAGAAGCTTACTTCTGCATTAAAAACTTCCTGAATAAAATTTACAAACAAATCTGCATTATCTAAAATTAAATAAGGCATAATAACTTGGTGTCCGAATGGAATTTGCATAGATATTTTTTGTCAAAATAAAACAATAATCAGGATAAAAGAAATAATTGAGCCTATCAATTTTCAAATTAATTTTGAAGTACGCTGAAATTTATCTTGCAAAAAGAAACTAAATAAAGCTAATTTTGAAGTATGTTTTCGTTTCTTACTTTTAATATAAAACAAACACAATTATGCATGATTTTTATGTTTGTTATTACTTTTTCAAATTGTAATTATTTTGATGGCTTACCTTTAAATGTTACCTATACCGAACACATAGCACCTATTTTTAATAAACATTGCATCGTCTGTCATAGACGTGGTGGTGTATCTCATTTTGGGCTTACCAATTATACCGATGTACAAAGAAATGCAGGTTCAATTGTTTATGTAGTAAAAGAAAAAATAATGCCCCCTTGGCCTGCAGACCCTAATTATTCACACTTTATAGGCGAAAAAATTCTAACTGATAAAGAAATAAAAACGATTATAAAATGGGTTAATCAAGGAGCAATAGAAGGTCCCAATACCCTTACAGATGCTGATAACACTACAGTAGATGTTATCTCAAAATATCCAATAGGTTCAGTAAATGGTAAGCCGGATTTAAGGATACCTGTTCAACCTTATATGCTACAAGCAAATAGTAACGACCGTTTTTTATTGGTAAAAGTACCTTTTGAATTAGATAATGATACTTTCGTAAAATTAATAGAATTTGTACCCGGACGAAAAAATGTTGTTCACCATGTAAACGGAGACTTGGTAAAGTATAAATACAATGAAAAGAAAACAGTATATGGTGGTGAACGAATCGTAAATATGGAAGAAGATACAATACATCTTTTAAAAGCTTTTGAAAAATTAGATTTACCGAACGATGACGGTTCCTACCCAATTTTACAAAAATCAGTAGTCAATTATTTACCCGGTGCTTACGGACAAATATATCCCGAGGGTATTGGTGGTTATTTGCTGCCAAGAAAAGGAGCATTTCTATTAAATGATTTACACTACGGCTTTACAGGTAAAGACTCCGTTTTAGACTGTTCGTACATAGATATATACTTTTCTAAAAAACCACCATTAAGACCCTTAGATGAGTTCCAATTAGGTACAATTGGGCTTTCGCCGGTAGAACCGGATTTAATAATACAACCAAATACAATAAAACCGGTTTACAGTAAATTTAAAGTGCCTTTCGATATATCTATTGTTACCATTAACCCACACATGCACCTATTGGGAAAGAGTTTTAAGGCGTATGCTTTAAAACCCGACGGAGATACCATACATTTAATATCTATTCCTAAATGGGACTTTAAATGGCAATATTTTTACACATTCCATAAAATGGTTAAAATACCCAAAGGAAGTACTATTGTTGCAGAGGGTGTATATGATAATACAACTAATAATCTATATAACCCTTTTAATCCGCCAAGGTTAGTAAAAGATAACAATGGCAGTATGAAAGCAACTGATGAAATGTTTCAGTTTATAGTTAGCTATTTAAGATATGAAGAAGGGGACGAAAATAAAAGTTTAGAACAATAGCCCTAATTTTCTATTTCTTTCGTAAGCACCAAGTTGTCATACAACGTAAATTATTTACATTAGTAGTTTTTAATGGTTCATAGAAATCCCCATTAAGCTTAGCTGTATAACTTTTAAGTAATTGCTCATTCGCTAAAAACCTTATTGAGCCATCAGGCAACAAATATGTTCCTGTAGTATCTATTTCTTTTACTAAAGTTTCTATACCAATATCTGATGCAAGACGGGCAAAAAAATAGCCGCCAGGTTTTAGAATACGCCAAATTGAATGCAGCATGTTTTCAAAATGTTCTTTATTTCTTGCAAAATGAAGCACCGCACTACATATTACTAAATCAAAACAAGCATTGTCATAAGGTAATTTTTCTATTTCAGCCACTATAAAATTTTCAATCTTATAGTTTGGTGCCAATTGTAATGCCGTTTTTTTTATGTTTTCAATAGCTTTGGCATCTTTATCTATACCAAAAACCTGATACCCATTTTTTATAAAGTAAACTAAGTTTCTACCATTGCCACAACCTACGTCAATAATTTTTTCACAATTATCAAATCTACCTTTCAATAATTGGTCAAATAAATAAATATCTATATTTCCAAATTCAGACAATAAGTTATTTTGCATTCAATTATTTTAAAATATTTATTATTCAGCGAATAGTATTGAATACCATTTACTGAAAAAAAATAAATAGAATAGGTATGTTTTGATATAAATCAGTCAACAAGTTTATTAAATATATATACGGTATCAGACACTAACATTTCATGTGTATCTGTATCAATATAAACATCTGTATGCGAAGGGGTGTCGAAATTATCAACTTTAAAAAAAGTATCTGTAATTTCCGAAATGAAACTAGTGAACCACATAATTGTAGGCACTACCATCTGCCATTTTTTGTAGGTAATATTCCATTTTAAGGAATAAGTAGTATGTATGCTTTCATTATTAGTTATACATTCCATTTCATGCCCATCAATAACCATAATAAGCAGTTCATTATCACTTTGCCATTTACCCTGTAGTTTTTCTAAAATTTGAGTTTCAGTCATGTTGTGCATAAAAAAGAGATTTTGGTTTGAATATCAAATTTAAGAAAAAAATTTCACATTAGCAACAAAATATTTTATAAAATAAAAAGAAACAAGTTGTTATAAAAAAAATGAATAAATAATTCTTTTTAATTATAGTATTCAACTAATGAGGATATTGCACAGCTTACTTTAAAAAATGGGTTTTATTGACGATAAATAGCTAAATCAATTTTTTCGGGGGGTAGTTTTTCTTCAAAAGAACGCCAATTTGTAACTAAATTATTTGCATTAAAATAAAATATAGTATAATGAAAATGCTCTTTTATAGCTTTTGAATACAATAAAGCATCATTGCCTGCACCGTCATTCCCTTTCTTGCTTGGCTTACCCATCTTTTTTACAACTTCGTTTTTGGTGCAGCCCAACCAATTTTTACTGTCCTGATTAAATAACTTTTGGTGACAAGAAAATAAAAAAACACAACAAATAATTGATAATAATAAGATTTGTTTCATTTGTTTATTAAAATTATACCTTAATGGCTAATCTACTTTTTAATATCACTAATGTGCTTTCTTGTTCTGAAAGTAATTTAATTTGCTTTTAAGGGCTTCTTGTTTGTCTTCTAACGGCTTCATTTTAAGCTTATATTCTCTCAATTCTTTTTCTACCTTTCTATCGTGTTCGTCGCTTAAATTCTTCATTTTTTGCTCGTTCTTCATGTATTGTGTACAGGTATTTATACTGTCTGTAGTATATTGTTTGCTGCCTTTTTTAACCGCTTGCTGTGCATACGATGCAACAAATAAAACCATACATATTAGGGTAACAAAATATTTTTTCATGTAAATATGCTATTATTAATAATAAATATATAAAACCGTAATTAAAATATAAAAACAATAAAACTTAAAATAATAAGTCTTATTGTGCCATCATAAGCATAAATAAATCTGCTATTTCTTTTTGTGTATCATCATCTAAACCTGCTTGTGGTTTTAACTTAATTCTACAGCCACGTAAATCATGGCTGGTAACAGGTTTTATGCTTATGTCTTTTTTCTTATTTATTTTATTTACTTCTAAAAGAAAATTAGTTAAATTACTAACATGTTTATTCATATTAGCATCATTTCCATAATAATGCTCAGCAACGTAATGCTCCATATTTATTTTATATTTTTAAATTTGATAAACAAAAATAATTTTCAAACTTATTTACTTCTCAAAATTTGTTCGCCTATAGAATAGGTTTTTTCTTTTTGTCTTACCTGATAAACTTTAAACGAAATAATTGCATACTCATCTCCCAAAACAACTGTTGGGTCTTCTACCTGTGCAGCATATCCGCTGGGTATTTCATCTCTATATGCATCAATATCCAATGCATTGATACCTTCATAAATTTTTACTTTTTTAATAAAATAAGTCTCAACCATGTTTTTCAAGATTTAATGGATACAAAAATAGGACAATTAAGTTATTTATAAAATTTCTACAATTAATATAAATTTTATTTTTTAACTAATGCTGTTTTAAATTCCGATGTAAAATGAAATTCAATATCCGGATTGTTTTGACGTTCCGTATTTAAAAACCATTCACTTTGGGCTAAATATACTAAATTACCGTCTTTATCTTCCATAATATTATTTTGTTTAAAACGAGCAAAATCTTCAACTTTCTTCTTATCTCCCGTTATCCAGCAAGCTTTATAAAATGCCAAAGGCACAAAAGAACAAGCAGAACCATACTCTTGCAACAAACGATATTGTATTACTTCAAACTGTAGCTCGCCCACACAACCTATTATTTTTCTATGCCCGCCATGTTGCGTAAATAATTGTGCTACACCCTCATCTGTAAGTTGTCTTATTCCCTTTTCAAGTTGCTTAGTCTTCATAGGGTCTTTATTAATTAGTTCTTTAAAAATTTCGGGCGAAAATACCGGAATACCTGTAAACTGCATCATTTCGCCCTCTGTTAAGGTATCGCCTATTTTAAAATTACCTGTATCAAATAAGCCAACTACATCACCCGGAAAAGCTTCTTCAATAATATCTTTTTCCCTTGCCATAAATGAGTACGGATTACTGAATCTTATATCCTTATCTAACCGGGTATGTTTATAATAAATATTACGTGCAAATTTACCCGAGCAAACTCTTAAAAATGCAATTCGGTCTCTATGTCTTGGGTCTAAGTTGGCATGAATTTTAAAAATAAAACCTGTAAATTTTTCTTCTTCCGGTGCAATATATCTCGTATCTGTATTTCGCCCTTGTGGTTTTGGTGCAATCGTTATAAAGGTATCCAACAACTCTTTTACACCGAAATTATTTACTGCACTGCCAAAAAATACGGGTGCTATCTTACCCTCGAGATATTTATTTACATCAAGATTACCATATACACCGTCTAATAATTCCACATCTTCCCTTAGCTGATTTGCATCTCTCTCCCCTATCTTTTCATCAAGCAATTGCTCATTAATATCGTTTATAGGCAATGTGTTTTCTTCTGTTGACTTCTGGTTGGCAGTAAATAAATTTAAACTACTATTATATAAATTATAAACCCCTTTAAATTCTTTACCCATATTTATAGGCCACGACAAAGGGTGTAGTGAAATTTTTAGTTCTTTTTCAATTTCATCCATCAGGTCAAACGGATATTTTCCGTCTCTATCTAATTTGTTTACAAAAACAATAACAGGTGTATCCCTCATTCTGCATACTTCCATCAGTTTACGAGTTTGGTCTTCCACCCCATTTACACTGTCAATTACAAGTATCACACTATCTACAGCCGTTAATGTTCTATAGGTATCCTCGGCAAAATCTTTGTGTCCCGGTGTATCTAATAAGTTTATAAGTGTATGGTTGTATTCAAAACTCATTACAGAAGTAGCAACAGAAATACCTCTTTGCCGCTCAATTTCCATAAAATCGCTGGTGGCATGTTTTTTAATTTTATTACTTTTTACAGCACCTGCTACTTGTATTGCCCCCCCGAATAATAAGAGTTTTTCAGTAAGTGTGGTTTTACCGGCATCCGGATGCGATATAATGGCAAATGTGCGGCGTAAGGCTATTTCTTTCTCGTACTTCATTCTAATTTTTATAAATTATAAATTGTTTCTCTACTTTATTTTAAAATAAATAATAATTTTGCTAAAACTATATTTCACAAAACAGATAAATATATTATACAAACATACCTATTTTCACCTTAAAAGTTGCGAAGTTCCGAAAACAGAACGAGTTATCCATACTTTTCAACAATTTGTTAGTAGATAGTTGAAAATCTTTTCTAAGTTTGAATTGCAATAAACTTAAATTTGCAAATTAAATTTATAATAAATGGGAATCAATGCCTTGAATGAGGACCTGCTGGAAGAGTTCAGGGAAGAACGGAAAATGATTAGGGAGCAGGTGGATTTATTAGTACCACTGGGTACTTCGTTGCGAAAGCCTGCGGCACAACGACTTATAAATAACACTTTACTTATTTTATTGGAAATATTATGCTTTTTACTTTTCTTTGGAGGTATAGCTCTAATATTTAAAATGCATGAATATTACCCATTTAAAATTATAGCAGATATTTACTACAACCCTGATTTGAAAAATAAATTAGGTGAAAACCAACTTGATTTTCTAATTGTAGCAATTTATGCTATAACAGGTATAGCTACATTATTTATTCTTATTATTGGTATTATGGCCGAAAGAATAAGAAGAAAAAATGTTATACTACATCAAGCCGGAAAAAGCTTAAAAACAATTGTAGGGCAGCACCTGCTTAGAAAAGCAGCAATAGAAATTATAGAACAAAGACACTGGGTAGATATATCGGGTATAGAACTTAATCCGGAAAACATAGACCCAAACGGAGTAAATGATGTAAGAAATCCGGGTTATGGTGATTAATTTTTTTATGATATATGTACAATTATTAATAAAATAGCACATGTGAATATAATAAAATTAATTAGTAGTACATATAGGCATGCATTAAATAAAAAATATTATTTATTTCTATAAAACTGACTATTTTATAGGGTAAAACAATGTTTAAGTTGCCCTATTTTTTAAATTTAAGAAAAAAAATTACCTATTTTCAAATAGAAAACAAATTTTTAGTATTCTTTGCTTAACTTTAACCGCAAATTGCGATTACCATATTGCATAAACAATATTTATAATAATACAGGAACAGAAAATGAGAAAAAAAATTATTTTTTATTTAGCATTAGTACAATTTGTATTTATAAGCCATAACAATGCACAAATAATAAACACTGTTATAGGTGGTTTAGGCGACCATGGCGTTGCAACTAATGCAGAAATGTACTATCCATATAGTGTTGCAACTGACAAATGGGGAAATGTTTATATTGCAGATCTATTAAATAATATTATTCGCAAAATTGATACATCTCAAAATATTTCAACTTTTGCAGGCACACCCGGAACTCCCGGTTTTTATGGTGATGGAGGCCCTGCAATTTTTGCTGAATTAAATCACCCGATAGGAATAGCTACAGACACTTTTGGGAACTTATACATAGCAGATGCTTATAATCAACGTATTCGTAAGGTTGATACTTCCGGAATAATAACAACAATTGCAGGAAAAGGAACAGTTGGATATAGCGGTGATGGCGGTGCTGCGTTAAATGCACAATTGTCTAACCCCTATTCAATTGCTATTGATAATGTAGGGAACATTTATTTTGCTGATAATGGGAATAATCGCATTCGTAAAATTCGCAAATCAGATTCAACTATCAGCTCAGTTGCTGGTAATGGTGTTATGGGCTTTAATGGAGATAATATTGCTGCAACGGCTGCTGCAATTGCCTACCCTACTTCCATTTGTATAGATAATTCCGGAAATTTATATATTGCTGATAATAATAACAATAGAGTTCGAAAAATTAATAATTCAGGTATCATTACATCGTTTGCTGGCTATGGCTTAATTGGCTATACAGGTGATGGTGGTCCTGCAAGTGTAGCTAAATTTAATTTAGTAACCGGTTTAGCCTCTGACAATAGTGGCAATATTTATATTGCTGATAATAATAATAATGAAATAAGAAAAGTAGATATGAGTGGTACAATAACAACTATTGCAGGTTCTTATTTACAAGCAGGCTTTTCGGGTGATATGGGTCCTGCAACAGCAGCATTATTAAATGGACCTACTTCTATTACATTCGACAAAAATGGCAATTACTATATTGCAGACCTCGTTAACAATAGAATTAGAAAAGTGAATACATCCGGAATAATTTCTACAATTGCAGGAAACGGTCAAAATGCATCACAAGGATTATATGGTGATGAGGGACCTGCAATATCAGCATTACTTCATGGTCCATTAGGATTAGCTTACGATACGTCTGGTAATTTATATATTGCAGATGCCGGAAATCATTGTATAAGAAAAGTTGACACATCCGGACGAATATCAACTGTTGCAGGGAATGATACTTTAGGAAACACCGGAGATGGTGGATTGGCAATTTATGCAAAAATAAACAACCCCGTTTCAGTAGCAACAGACAGACGAGGTAATCTTTTTATTTGCGATTACACAGCAGGTGTTATTCGTAAGGTATCGCAATATGGCTTAATAAGCACTTATGCAGGCAACGGAGGTTTTGGATTTTCAGGTGATGGTGGAAATGCAGCTTTGGCAAAATTTGCTAGCCCAACAAGTATTGCAACTGATTACAATGGCAATTTATATATATGCGACAAAAACAATAATAGAATAAGAATGGTTGATACAAATCAAATAATTACTACTGTATGCGGCACAGGTATAGCAGGATATTTAGGTGATGCCGGAGCTGCAACCAATGCACAAATAAACTTACCTACCAATATATGTATTGATTCATTTGGCAATATAATTTTTGCTGATTTTGGTAATTTTAGAATTAGAAAAATAAGTACCTCAGGTGTTATTTCTACAATTGCCGGTACCGGTAGTAATGCTATTAATGGTAATAATGGTCCGGCAATTTTTGCATCTATTGGTAGTGTTTCAGGTATTACAACCGACAAAACGAATAATATATATATATGTGCTAATAATTTAATTAGAAGAATAAATAGTTTTGGCATTATTTCCAGCTTTGCAGGTACCGGAAACGCAGGGTATTATGGAGATGGAGGGAATGCAGCTTCCTGTTCTTTTAATTTTAACAACCCAACCGGAATTATTATAGATACAAATAAAAATGTATTTATTTCTGATTATAGTAATAATCGAATTCGGAAAATATCAACTTCAATACTTTATATTAACACCTCTACCGATACAATATGTAAGGGTTCAACTGCTATATTTACTGCAAGTATTTACAACACAAATACAGGCGTAGTATATCATTGGTTAAAAAATGGAAATAAAGTTGGTACAAATAATATACAATATACCCCTGATAGCATTAAGAACGGAGATATATTCTCTTGTTACATAACAAAATTAAATAGCTGGGAAACTTTAGCTACATCAAATAATATCAAGATGACAGTAGATACCTTAGTTAAACCAATAGCAACAATTCAATATGGTAATACTACTACAACTTTTTGTATTGGAGACACTGTAAAAACATCAGCAACATTAACTTATGGCGGTACAGCACCTATAGTTAGGTGGTATGTAAATAATAATTTAACAGATTCCGGAATTAATTTCAATTTTGTTCCAAATAATGGAGATTCTATCTATTGTATTCTTACAAGCAATACAGCCTGCACCTTAAATAATATTGACACTAGTAATAAGGCTGCTTTTAAAGTTATAGCTTTAGACTCTCCATATATTAATTTCTCTATCAATCCGGGTACAATTGTTTGTCCTCAAACAACAGTAAATTGTACAGCATCATTAATAAATGGTGGAAAAAGTCCAAAATATTATTGGTATTATAATGGTTCAATTATTGCTGATACATTTAATAGTTATGCATTTATCCCTAATCCGGGAGATTCTGTTTTCTGCAAAGTTACATGCAAAGGCGTTTGCAATATTAACAAAAATGACACAACAAAAAGTATAACCGGTATATTTACTTATGCATCAACAATTATACCGGCTGTAAGTATTATAGACAGCCCAGGCAATACTAATTGTGTAAATACTTTAGTAAAATCTAAAGCAGTAGGAATTAATGGAGGAAGTGCCCCATTATATAAATGGTATAAAAATAGTCTATATGTTGCCTCTGGTCCTATTTACAATTTCACACCTCTTAGTGGCGATACATTATATGTTGCACTTACAAGTAGCTTAAAGTGTGCATCACCCAAATCTGTTAGTAGTAATTATACCATTTTTTCAAACCCAACAATTGCACCAAAAGTAAGTATTTCATGTAATCCGGGAACACTAAATGTTAGAGGAACTTTAATTTCATTCCATGCAGTATCTACAGATACATTAGGAACTTATAATTATCAATGGTATAAAAACGATAACCCTATTTCAGGTGCAATACATGATACTTTTTCAAGTAGTAATTTTAGTTATCTTGATTCTGTATTCTGTGTACTTTCTGTACCAGGTAATTGTAACGACTCATCTATCAGTAATAAAATACTTATGGATACGTATCACGAGATAAATGTTACCCCTAACCCAAATAATGGAAATTTCGTATTAAGCGGGAGTGATTTAAATGCAAGTAACAATAATATAGATATTAGAATTTATAACTCTCTAGGTGAAGTTGTTTATAAAGCTAAAAGCAAATTTAATAATGTATCTTTCGAAAACAATATTAATTTAAGTGAGCATGTTGCACCTGGTGTCTATTTACTATTAGTTACCTACAATAATGTTCGCAAATACACTTATTTTTCAGTTCGCTATTAAAATAAAAAACATCGTAACAAACGCATTAAAAAAAATAACATGAAAATTCTTATAATATTTCCACTTCTCTTTTCATTTATCTTTTGCTTTGGTCAAAAAGCAAAACCTAAATATATACCTAAAAATGATACTATTGCCGGAGTAGTAATCTATACAGCCGAATCAGATGTATTAAATATTTCAAAGTATAAATATCAAACTTACACAGTACCGGCAACAGAAATAATGTCTGATACAGGAGTTATTTCAATACATACAGCAACCGGCTATATTGATTTAAAAAAGAATTATGAATTTGTACCATTTAGAAACTTACAACCCAAAAGACTTAGAAGAAATCCATAAATTTTGTTTCTTTGCTTTATGCATATATTAATAAAATAGGTAGGCATTTTTTTGCCTACCTATTTTATTAATATACAAAATTCAATATTTAATCACAATATCAAACTTCACAATCTCTCTTTTTTTAGTAAAAATATGCCAGTCTCCATCATAATTTATATGAATTGGATATAGCTTTTTACCAATTTTCTTTAACCTAACCTTCATTGTAACATCAAAATCATATATTAATGTATGATAAGATAAAGAATAATTACGTGCTAATATTGAAAAATCATTCTTATCAAACCATGTAATTAATTCATTATAAATTACTTTATTATTATATTCTTTTTTCGGAATAATTTTAAAAACATAACAATCTATATTATCTAAAGTATCAACAGATATATTTAAATTATACTTAATTATTTCCTCATTATCAAATATAGATGCTTTATTACCCAAAAGTGGAATTCCGTCTATTTTTGAACCCGGATTAAAAATAAGTTGTTTTAACTCATATTTGCTCTTTTCTAACTGCCCTTTACCTTTCTTTTCATTATTACCTGCTACAATATCATTTTGATTACAAACAGATTCATGCGTAAAAAATAAATAATCGTATAGCGATGCAGTATAATACTTGTAATCTCCATTGTATTTATAAAAATCACCACTAATTTCTATATCTGATATTTTACCTATTCTGCAATCCTTATTAATAAACTGCTCATTTTTACTTTTGTAATTAGAAATAATAGTCCCTTGTTTATTATAGATTTTAATATCATTATAGGCAACATAAGGTATTAGATGCATACTTTTAAATGATTTATAAAAAGTAGTGTCTGATTTAAATTTTTTTATGAACATATTTAAATCAAAACCTGACTTTAGTACAAATGCATCTAATTGAATAGGTATTTTAAAAATGCTATTGCTATCTTGTTCTTGTGCATTTAAAACAAAACAAGATGAAAATAAAAGTTGTAATATCAGAATTACATATTTATTTTTCATCTTGCAATTTTTTCCTCAATTATGTATAAAAACAAATTAAACTTAATTCCGGTTCCTTTTATTTATACTTTTTCAAAGAGTAATAAGAAAATAAGACGTAAAGTAAACTATAAAATAGTTTTCTTTACGTCCTCAAGAATATCTAAAGTCTCCTCTCTGCTGTTACCTTCTGCATATATCCTTAATAAAGGTTCTGTACCTGATGCTCTTAACATTATCCAACCTCCATTATCCAAATGATATTTTACACCGTCAATGGTCTCTATTCTATTAAATGTATATTTACCAAAACTAGTATATTCCCTATTTTGTGCTTTTTGGATAATTTTATTTTTTATGTCATTATCTATATTCAAATCATTACGTTCGTACACAAAATATCCCACCAAAGCATATACTTCATCAAGCAGTTCTTTTAAAGTTTTACCGGTTTTAATCATAAATTCATAAAGAGCCAATCCGTCATAAATTCCATCTCGCTCCGGAATATGCCCTTTTACAGCTATGCCGCCACTCTCTTCGCCACCAACCAAAACATCTTCATGTACCATTATTTCACTTATGTATTTAAAACCAATAGCTGTAACTTCAACAGGTAAGCCATAAATTTCACACAATCTTTTTACACGGTCGGTAACTGAAAAAGCAATCACAACTTTACCTGTCATTCCCTTATATTTGTGCAAATAATGTATTAAAAGCAATATAATATTATGTGCATCAACAAAATTTCCATCTTCATCATACAATCCAATCCTGTCAGCATCACCATCTGTAGCCAATCCTATTTTTATTTCAGGTGTAGTAGCAACAGTTTGTGCTAATGTTTGTAAATTTCTATCTAATGGTTCAGGTGCTTGTCCATGGAAACCAGGGTTTTCATCACAATGTATCAATGTGGTTTTAGGCAATAATCTTCTTATAACATTCTGTCCGGCACCAAACATAGCATCGTAAGCTAATTTATAGGGAGCATTATTTAAAGCGATAAAATCAAATTTCTCTTTCATGTATTCCACATACATATCCTCCAAGTTAATATATTGAAGCATGCCTTTTTCTTCCCAAAATGCAAGGGTTTCTTTTGTTGCTTCAAATTCATTTGGTATCAAAGCTTCAACAGCAGCAATATCTACCGGGCTTGAAGGCCCACCATGAGCACCCTTTAATTTATATCCATTATAAGATGGCGGGTTGTGTGAAGCAGTAATTACGACTCCTTGTTGGGCTTTCATAAGTAATACACCGAGCGAAATCATTGGTGTACTGATAAAACCTTTGGCTAATAATACTTTAACACCATTACTGCAAAGAACTTTTGCGGCGGCAGCAGCAAACAATTCACCGCCAAATCTGCAATCATGTCCAACTACCACCACAGGCGATTCAAATTTTTGCAATAACCAGTTTGCTTGTCCTTTAGCAACCCGCTCTACATTATGTACGGTAAAGTCTTGTGCAATTATTGCTCTCCAACCATCGGTTCCGAATTTAATTTTTTCAGGCATCATATATTATATTTTTTTATTAATTTTAAATGAAAAATAGAATTTATATATATTAAAATAAATTTCAGAATTAATGTAATCGGCTGCAAATTAATAAAACGTTTTGTTTAGCTTAGCTTTTTTAATTTTGTTTAAAAAATAAATTCCATTATGAAGGACAAATTAATATCAACAAACCCGGCTAACGGTTTAGACATTGCAACTTACAATATTGCAGACGATAAACAAGTGGAAAAAGTAATAAAACAAGCTGAAAAAGCCTTTAAAGAATGGAGCAGACAAACCTATGAGTATCGTGCAGACATCTTAAACAATATTGCAATTGAACTTCGTAAAGAAAAGGAAAAATTAGCACTTCTTGCAACCTTAGAAATGGGGAAACCAATTGTACAAGCAAGAGAGGAAATAGAAAAATGTGCAATTACATTAGAATATTATGCACAAAACGGAGAAAATTTTCTAAAAAACCAAGAAGTAAAAACAGACGCTCAAAAAAGCTATATTACGTTTAAACCATTAGGTATAATTTTAGGTATAATGCCTTGGAATTTCCCATATTGGCAAGTATTTAGAGCTTTTGCTCCTATTGCTATGGGTGGCAATGTTATGGTGCTTAAACATGCATCTAATGTTTGCGGATGTGCTTTAGAAATAGAAAAAATAATATTAAAAGCAGGTGCTCCCGTTGGCTTATTAACTACTTTACTATTACCTGTAAACAGAGTTGATAGATTGATTAATAATACTGCTATTGCTGCTATTACACTTACCGGTAGTACCCAATCGGGTAAACATGTTGCTGAAGCTGCCGGAAGAAACTTAAAAAAATGTGTACTTGAATTAGGTGGTAGCGATGCCTATATTATTCTGGAAGATGCAGATATTGACAAAGCAGCAGAAATATGTGTAAACGGCAGACTAAAAAATAGTGGACAGAGTTGTGTAGCCGCAAAGCGTTTTATAGTAATAAAATCTATTTATAATGCATTTGAAAAAGCTTTTACTGAAAAAATGAAAAAAATCTCTTTCGGAGACCCACTTAATGAAATAAACATTGTTGGCCCAATGGCACGTTTTGACTTGAGAGATACTTTACATAAACAAGTAGAAAATAGCATTTTACAAGGCGCAAAATTGCTTTGTGGTGGCTATATACCTGAAGAAAAAGGTGCATACTACCCCCCTACCGTTCTTAGTAAAGTAAAAAAAGGAATGGTTGCATATGATGAAGAATTATTTGGCCCGGTAGCAGCAATCATTGAAGCAAAAGATGAAAAAGAAGCGTTCAAAATTGCTAATGATAGTATATATGGATTAGGTGGAGGTATAATTTCTGGAAACAAGGAAAGAGCAGAAAAATTAGCAGTAGAAGAATTAGAAGCAGGTAGCTGTTTTATTAATGATTTTGTACATAGCGACCCTCGCCTACCTTTTGGTGGAATAAAACAAAGTGGTTTTGGAAGAGAAATAGGAACATTTGGCATATTTGAATTTATGAATATAAAAACAATATATGTAAAATAAAATATTACGTATATAATATGAAAGCTATTTAATGTATTAATTTTACATTTTCTATTCTTATTTCTATATTTTATTAGTGTTTTTTTTCATTAACATCTCAACCCATCTACTTGACATAAATGGTCTTTCAATATATAAATAGTATAAACCGGATAGCAATAAAACAGGTATTGAAAATAATAATAGCTGTAAAAACAAATTAGGCAAGTAGTATTGTGTTATATGTAGCTTTAATGGGAGGTCTCTTATTAAAGAAATGATAATGCCGTGTATTAAATATATTGAATAACACATACCCCCAATTATTGGTATAAACTTATAACTAAATATATTTTTTAATATTTTATTTTTTAGAATTGAAATAAATAATAAGCCTATTAAAAATGGAAAAATGAGTCGGATAAAAAATTGTGGAACTGTAAATGGGATTTGTAATCTGTTTTCTAATGGCAAGTAAATGATAAGTGTAAAACTAATTATTGCAATTAATAATGCACTATTTTTTACGAAGATAGCAGGTATGTTATTTGTAACATAAATATCAGTAAGTAAAATACCAACAAAAAAATATTGCGCAAATCCTAAAAGGCTAAAGAAATCCGGAGGATATAGACTTTGAATTAAAACAATTATAAAAATAAGAACTATAAATAAAAAACGACGCAAAAGTTTATTTAATGCAAACAAACTAAAAAACAACGGTGCTATAAGATAAAATTGTATTTCGACTTCTAAAGACCATGCTGCCCCATTGAGTATAGGAATGCCATGATATAAAAAATTATGCATATACCCTAATGAAGCTAACCAACTTGGTATGAGTACGTTTACCGGCTTATGTTTTGTAACTATCATTATAAGCAATATAAGCGACATGGATAAAAAATAGGGAGGTTCTAATCTTGTAAGCCTTCTTAAATAATATTTTTTCAAATTTACTTTATTTCCATTTGCAAGATGGTATTGTGCAAATGGCAAACTGAGAATAAATCCACTTAAAACAAAAAACAATTCAACCCCTCTATTTCCGTTTAAAAAAAATGTATTTACTATTTGATAAGATTCTTTGTTGTCAGTAAATTTGATAGGCGATTTTAAATTAAATATATAGTAAATATGAAAAAAAACCACTAATATTATTGCAATAAATCTGATGCCATCAATTTCCGGGAAGTATAAGTGATTGGTTGTTATGCGTCTTAATTTGGTATTCAGCCCCATATATAATATCCATTTTAATTAAAGATTGTAAATTTATAAAAAGCCAAGCAGGTAGTAGAATATTTGATATTTACATTTATAGTAATCATAAAAACGGGTATTAAAAAAGCT
>CAIYTT010000061.1 GCA_903929195.1 uncultured Bacteroidota bacterium | reverse complement strand
TTACAGGATTTTACTGGCGCATTAGTTGATTTTGATGATTGCATAAAATATAATCCGCAGTTAATTGACGTATATTATAATAGAGGTAAAACAAAATTTGCTTTAAAAGATGTTTCAGGGGCAATTGTAGATTACGATAAAGCTATTGAACTAAATCCAGAAGATGCAAATGCTTATACTATGAGAGGTAGTGCTAAAATAATTCAGAAAGATTATTCTAATGCATTATTAGATTTAAATAAAGCAATATCTATAAATTCACATGATGCAATAAGTTATACTTTAAGAGGTAATACAAAATTTGCTTTAAAAGATATGAAAGGTGCTATGTTTGACTATAATAAAGCAATCGAGTTAAATTCAAATTATGCCATTGTTTATTATTACAGAGGTCTATTGAAAATGCAACTTGGAGATAACTCAGATGGGTGTTTAGATCTAAATAATGCTAAAAAAATGGGGTTCCCCAATGCAGATGAGGCAATTAAACAATTTTGTAATTAATATATTCAATTATGTATTTAGAAGCAATTAAAACCTTTATTTCCGGAAAAAGCTTTAATAGTAGTAATAATTATAATTACTATTTTCTTCCTGATAGAAAAACAGTTCAAATAAATGATTCAACAATGCCTTATACATATAGTATAAAGGGTGTTGGTGGCATGTGTGTTTTTACCATAAACGCTCAAAATTGTGGTTTTACAGGTGAATATTTAATAGAAATTGATACTATTAGCAGAGTCAAAATAACTTCATGTATAAATAGTAATGAAATAATATATTTAATTACTACTAAATTAATATAATAGAAAAATACTGAAAATTTGAAAAATAATGCATTGAAATAATTTTTATGAAAAATAAAGCAACATCATTTATTGTATGTTTATTATTATTGTTAGGCTGTTATACTTGTTCAACTAGTAAAAGAACAGGTGCTACTTGTACAGATGGTTCCAATAGCTATTTCACTGGGAGTGGAACCTCTGTCCATCATGGCGGTGTAGTATATTGGCATCATAAATATTTGTGGGATAATAATATATATTATGATTTCTTACGCATATGTTGGTGTTTTACTGTACAACAACACTGCTGTTTTTCCTGATATTCCGCAAGGAATCAGGAAGAATAATAAACCCGTTTCTCGAAAGTATTCACACAACTGATGTTACATGAAAAGTTTTAAAGCTAAGAATAATAAAAACGATTGTATATTTTATCATTACGAAATTCATTACTTTAATTTAGCTTTGTCAAGGTGAATACCTTCTAAGAAAGAGTTTCATTCTCATTTCCAGATTCCTTATGGAAAATCCGGAAGAATGTGGTTATTTCTAATCACTTTTATTTTTTAGATTTGTAGATAAATAACAACATTATGCTACTAACATTAGGTACTTTAGAAACTGATATTGTCTTCAATAATAGTAAATTAATTTTAAATGAGTTTGTTAGGGCTTTTGAAAACCTAGACATTGTGAAGTTAGAACAATTAATACTTAATGAAGATGAAAAAATTGGAGTACTAAATAAGTGGCAATTTCTACAAGAGTATAAAGAACATTTTGAAGACTTGCAAACAGATGGTATAAACAGATTGCAAGCATTTAAAGATAAATGCACCTGTTACCCTGATAAAATTTCAGTAGGCTTTAAATCTTCAAGGGCTGCCAAAGAAACAGGTATTATATTTTCAGTAGAAAACAATGATGTAATATGTATTAGTTGGTGCAACTATATGATATTTTCTGGTGTTAAAATAGACAACTCAAAGCCCTTTTTTGATAATGAGTAAACCCGTTGCTCAGATGTTACATAGAGATATTGAACAACAAATAAACTCCATCTATAACGGTATTTAATATGACAAAGCTAAATATAGGTTATAAATAATCCTATTGCAAACTAAGCTGTCACAAAACCATGAGCATCAAGAAATTCAAGTAAATCAGGTATATCAAGGTTCAGACAAAAATCGCACAAAAACAAACAACCCTCAACCTATTGTCCCACAACAAAATACACCCAAGTCCACCCCTAAAAAGGTGTAATTAAAACCCATTTAACTATTCTAAAATACAATACCTTACACCCGATATACCAAATGTAAAAACTCCCGTTTAAAATGCAAATGGGCAATTTGTGAGCAATTTATATTTTACAAATACCTCAATATCAAGGATGTATAAAAATAAAACTGCCCAAATTTTTTTTTAAAACCAATGGGCAAAACCCAAAATTAAAACTATGAAAAACAACACAAAACCAACCCCTTGTTCGCGATGTTCCGCATCGCGAACTAATAATAAGTCCCTTCTACAAAGGTATTCATAGAAGCTGCAGATGATGAATTGTAATAGCTGTACCACAAATCCATAATCAATTTATAAAAAACATTCGTTTCCTTAATTGCAAATTATATTAAACTTTTACCCCTATTTTTCTTTACTTTTGAGTTTTAACCAAAATAAACCTTTTACACTTGCAAAAAGAAGATGACCCCGATTTACTCTATCAAATTGCCCTCACTTTTGTGCCGGGTATAGGTGCCAAAACAGGCAGGTTATTAATGGAAAATTTGGGTACTGCCGAAAAGATATTTAAAACTTCGCTTAAAGAACTAAGACATATAGACGGCATTGGTGAAATTAAAGCCAAAGGGTTTAAGGAACCCGGTATAATGGCTTTAGCTGAAAAAGAATTGAATTTTGTACTTAAACACAATATAAAAGTACTCATGTATGGCTACCCCAAAAGACTTAGCAATTGCAGCGATGCACCTTTGCTACTATACTATAAGGGTACAGACGTTTTAGAATATCCTAAAACGGTTGCTATTGTTGGCACTCGGAAAAATACGGATTATGGTACTAAACTTTGTGAAGAATTAGTAGAAGGCTTACATAGTATTGAAAATATTTTAATTGTAAGCGGGCTTGCATTAGGCATAGATACCATAGCACATAAAAAAGCCCTTATAATGGGTATGCCTACGGTAGGTGTTTTAGGGCATGGTATGGATAGAATTTACCCCGATAAAAACAAACAACTCGCAGCTAATATGCTTGAAACCGGTGGCTTATTAACAGAATTTCCATCGGGTACAATTCCGGATAGAACTAATTTTCCGATGCGTAACAGAATAGTAGCAGGCATAAGTGATGTTACTGTTGTTGTGGAAAGCGGCTTTAGTGGTGGTGCTTTAATTACCGCATATTTAGCAAGTGGTTATAATAGAGAAGTTGCTGCTTTCCCGGGTAGGGTAAACGATAATCGCAGCACAGGTTGTAACGAACTTATACGTACAAATATTGCTGCTATGATTACTAAAGCAGAAGACCTTATTATGCTTATGAATTGGGATAGTAGCAAAAAACAAAAGCCGGTTCAAAAACAACTTTTCTTAAATCTTACAACAGATGAACAAAAAATTATAGATATTTTACAAACAAAAGATACAACTCATTCCGATGAATTATTTCATCAAACCCAATTACAAAGTTCGCAACTGGCAGCTACATTATTGCAATTAGAAATGATGGGGCTGGTAAAAACTTTGCCCGGTAAATTATATCGTCTAAATTAATAAACAGCATCAGTCATCACTTTCAATCTCATTCTGCTTATGGTAGCCTTCAATAATTAGTACTATTTCGCCTTTGGGCGTATTCGTAGTATAATACAGAGACAACTCGCTTAATGTACCGATTCTTGTTTCTTCAAACATTTTTGTAAGCTCTCTGCAAACAGCAGCTTGCCTTTCGGCACCCCAAGCTATGGCTAATTCGTTAAGTGTTTTCCCAAGTCTATGTGGCGATTCGTATAAAATGATTGTTCTTTCCTCTTCTGCCAATTTTCTTAGCATGGTTTGTTTTCCCTTTTTTATTGGCAAAAAGCCCTCGAATACAAACCTGTTACTTGGTATGCCGGATTGTATTATTGCAGGTAAAAAAGCGGTTGCTCCGGGCAAACATTCAACAGGTATTTTATTACGAATACAGGCTCTAACTAACAAAAAACCGGGGTCGGAAATTCCCGGGGTGCCGGCATCTGTAATTAATGCGAATGTTTTACCTTCAATTAATTGCTCAATAAGATGTTCTAAAATCTTATGTTCATTATGTTGGTGGTAGGGTGTAAGTGGTTTATTAATTTGATAGTGTTTAAGCAAAACACTACTTGTTCTTGTATCTTCACAAAGTATTACATCTACCTTTTTCAACACCTCTACTGCCCGGTAAGTAATATCGCCAAGATTACCAATAGGTGAAGGTATAAGGTATAATCGCATGGTATTATTTTGTAATGGTAAGTTAGAATTACTCTTTTATTATTGTATAACTATAAGATTCCATTACCTGGTTAGCTAATAGTTTTTTACACGCATCGGCTGCAATGCTATCAGCTTTAGCAAAGTCTGCTGCTTCAATTGTCAGTTTTATATGTTTTCCTATTCTTACATCTTGCACTTCCGATAAACCCAAATTATGCAAGCTATTATTTACAGCTTTTCCTTGTGGGTCTAATAATTCTTTAAGTGGCATTATGATAATATCTGCTATAAATTTCATTGTTTATGATTTAATTAATTTCGGTTTCTTTTTTTGAATCAGGATGTTTATAAATAAATGATACTATTATATACGTAATGAAGATAATGGGCAATGTAAGTAATTGCAGAAATATAAAACTCATAATTGCAATTAGCAATAGAACAATCTGTGGCCATGCATAAGTTATATTTAGCTTAGAAGGTATTAATTTAAAAAAATGAATTTTTGAAACCATAAGCCAACAAACCAATGCAATAATAACATAAACAATTCCTTTATTTTCAAAATACTTTGATATACCATACGGATTATACCACATAAGTAATGGAAAAGTAGCAATAAATAAGCCAACTGCCGGTGTAGGCATACCAATAAAAAATGACTTTTGGTTAGTTGCAGTTATATTAAATTTTGCTAATCTTAATGCTGCAAAACAGGCTACTAAAAAAGCAGGTGTCATGCTTAGCATACTTGCCTCAAAGGTATCGTTAGTATATATACTTGTTTGAAAGTTATCTTTACCTGCCATTGTTGCATTCCATAATAATTGAAAGAGTATTGCAGAAGGTGCTACACCAAAAGATACTATATCGGCTAATGAATCTAAATCTTTACCAATGGGCGAAAATACGTTTAAAGCACGAGCAGCCAAGCCGTCAAGCAAATCGCACAGGGCAGCAATACCTATAAATATACTGCCCATATACATTTGCGGGATACCATATACTACCTGATAAGTAGGTAAATTAGTATGGTCGCCCATACTCATAAATATACTTGGGTAGGCTGTAAATATATATGCAATTGCTATGCAACCGCAAAATAAATTACCTAATGTAAGTAGATTGGGTAAATGTTTCATGAAGTATCAAATGTACCTATTATTCTACAATCTTACAATTTGATAAAATAAGATTTTGCAAAAAATGCTAAAACTAATTGGTATTATGCTTTACATATATGTACTTAAACAAAAAAGGAGCATCTTTTCAGATACTCCTTTTTTTTATTTAAATCATTTATTATTAGTGAGCTACTACTATTTGTTTTACAATTTGTCCTTTTTCACCATTTATTTTTACAACATAGTTACCATTTGGTAAGTTGTTTACAGAGAATGAACCTGAATATTTAGTAGAAGAAGCAACACTGTATTGATTAATTATTCTACCGCTAATATCCATTAAAGCAATTGTGTATGCTTGTGGTTCTGTACTTTGTAATTCTAAGCGAACAACATTTTGAGCTGGAACAGGGAATATGTTTGCTTCAATGTTATTAGCTATGTTTTTTACTGCACTTAGTTCGTAAGTACCATAGTAATAGTAAGTTCTTGGGTCGCCGTTAGCAAATTCCCAACCTAAACCTGAGTTATAAGATTCACCTGTTTTAGATGTCATTTGGAAATACCCGTTGTAAGTATAAGCGAACAACATAACATTATTCCAAGTACCGCTACCTGTAGAATCCCAAGTTTGGTCTTGTTCTGTTTGTGGGTTATAGTTTACGAAACTACTGTATAAAGCTAAATTTGTATTTAACCAAGTATTATTTGCAGTATTCCAAACCTGATATAATTTAGAAATTTGGTTGCCTGACATGTCATATGCATAAGTGTACATATCAAATGGAGTCCAAGAACCACCATTCCAATTCGATTTTGTAACACTTAATAAACGGTTTGCAGTATCGTAAGTATAAACGATTTGCATAGAGTTTACCCAACCTGAACTGTAGGTAGCATGTGTTTCTTGAGATTTATTATTATGAGAATCATAATAATAAGTTACTTCACCTGCTGTATCCCAAATACCTAAATTATAAGAGAAAGACATGTCTTGTAACAATAAATTAGTTGATGAATATGAATATACATCTTTACTTACACTACTCCAAGAAGCACCACCCCAATTCTGATATATAAAAGTAGAAACATTTCCATTAAGATCATACCAATAGTTGGAAGCATTTTGATTAATCCATAATCCAACTGATGCATCCCATTGTTCTACAATATTTTGGTTTAGGGTATTATCACCATTAAATGATTGGAAATACTGGAATGAATTATAAAATGAATCGTTGGCAAGATTTTTAGTCCAAGTAACTTCATTATCAAATTTTAATTGATGCTTTAAATCCCCACCTCTTTGGTTTGTATAAAACAATGCAGAGGAGTCTGAATTTAAAAATATTGCTCCATTATTTGAGTAATTAGCTATGCCTATTAATCTAGACATAGTTGTTGATGAACTAGTTCTTTCAACTGGTGATTGCGCCTGCACATTTTGCATCATCAGAACAGGTATTGCAAGTGTTAAGAGTAGTTTCTTTCTTTTCATAAAAGACTATTTTTATTTTATTTATTTTTATGGTACAAACTGAAAAACCGATACAATGATAGTAATAAATTTTAACAACAACCAAATTTTTGTCAAAAAAAAATCATTGTTATATAATTTCGGCAAATTGAACTTTGTTTAACATGCTTTTATTCTCTTTTTAGTAGTCTAATATTATAAATACTAAAACATTTCAAGATGGCAGCAAAATTATTTTTACAGAAATTTTAATTTATTTCAGTTGCAAAAATAGCTTTTTTAAAATTGAAAATGCAAATTAAATGGAGGACTTTTTTTAAGTATTTTACTTTTTATAAAAATGATTTCTATAACATTAAATACTATTATTAATAATATTCTATTTCTCTTACTGTTTTATAGATGCCATTATTGCTTAAAGTATTTTTCAGATGCCAGTTATGTGCTTTATCAATTTTATAATATTTATATATACTCCTGTTTTTTTCTTTATTCCCACTTTCAGGATACGTGGTATTACTCATTATTAGATTATTGCTACTATCATACTTGTAAGTTATGCATTCATGCTTTGTAAATTTATTATAGTTTTCATCACTTAAATTTTCTGCATTTTCAGGTCTTATATATTCTTCAAATATCAAATTATTATAAATATCGTATTTGTAATTATGTATAATAGTTAGCAAAACTGTATCATGAATATACTGCCAATTTATTAGATTATCTTTATTGTCATACCTAAACAGTTCTTTATTATATTTTTTTCTGTTTGGATTATAGGTTATCTGTAAGGTTGTGTGGTTTATTGTATCATATTCAAAACCATATTCTTTAATAGTTCTATTTTCAAATTTACTGTTTATTTTAGTTAGGAAACCAATACTATCATATATATACATATATTGTAAGTACCGTACTGAATCATTATTATATCGTATTTTTTCAATAATTTTTCCTAATTCATTATAAATATTTAGTTCCTTATAGAACATCTTACCATTAGGACCAATAATTATTTCTTCAATAGGATTATTTGTCTTGTTATACTTATAATAAGTGTATTGAGTATATGAATTGTTTTTTGAAAAATATTTTACAAAAGTTGCATTTCCATTAATATCAAATTGTTGTGTTTGTATATAATCTAGAACTTTTGTATTGTCTTTTTTACATACATACCCTTTTTCTATTAATTGCTTAGGGTTGCCTTTTAATCCATAACTTTTTGTATTATGCGTTTCGTTTACCGTATAATTTGTTTGTGCATTACTAAAGATAAAATTGCATATAAGTAGTATTAGAAATGTAATTTCTTTCATAAGAAATTTTATTATGGATAATATTCAATTTCTCTTTCAGTAATTTTATAGATATTATTATTGGTTATTGTATTTTTTAGATGCCAGTTACCTTTTCTGTCAATTTCATCATATTTATATGTATCACATTTTTGGGGTAAGCCACTATTAGGCTTGCCGGAGCAGGTTTCTATTAGATTGTTTTTGTCGTCATATTTATAATATATTAATTTATTTTTATTAAAAATTTCATTTTTATTATTGTCTTCCATACTTCTTTCTTCTTCTATTATATTGTTATTCTTATCGTATTTCCAATTATATTTAGATTTCAATTTACCTTCATTGTTAAATAATTCGTATATGGAAAGGTTTCCATGATTGTCGTAGGAATAATTTACTGAATTTATTTTTTTTCCAAAGCCATCGAAAGAGACTTCTTCTATTAGTATATTCTGAGTATTATAAGTATATGTTGTTTTATTAATATTTATTTTTCCTCGTTTACTACTTTTTTCTTCTAATAAACCAATATCATTATATTTATAAATAACCTCCTCTTGTAATATTGTATCTGCTTTATACTTCTTTTCTTTTATTAATTTATTGCTATTAGAATACGTTTTTTCTATTTTTATATTATCATATATTTCAGGGTAAACTGTATTTTCTTCAACAAGATTATTATTTAAAGTATCAAATTTGTAAATTACTTTACTTATTAAGCTGTTATTTTCATTTATTTTACTTTCTTCAATTAATTTGCATTTAGTATTGTACTGCACATTTATTTTAGACCAAACTGTTTTTTTTGATGCATTTTTTGTTCTTGTAACAATATATTCGGTAGTAGTGCAGCTTTTTACTTTACCTGCTAATTCTTTTATGTGTTCCGTTTTTTGAAATCCGTTTTTATTTTGTGCTATAGCACATAGATAAATGGAATTTAAACAGATTAATAACAGTATTTTTTTCATAAGTACATTATTTACTATAATATTCAATTTCTCTTTCTATAATTAATGCCGGTCTGCCTTCTAATAATTGAATTTGTTTATGCCAATTGTTTATTTTATCTAATTCAAAATACTGAATGGTGCATTTTGCTTTAAGTGTGCCATTCGCATCATAATATTCATTACCAATTTCGTTACCCTTTTCATTATTTATAAATACTGATTTGGAACTGATAGCACCACTGGGACTAAAAATGATTCTTTCAGATTTTTTATTGTTTTTGTCATATTTAAACGTAATTTTAGATTCTATATTTCCCATTGCATCGTAATCGGTTTCTTCCGATTTATTACCATTATTATCATAAACATAAGCAGCTTTCCACGATAAAACACTGTTTGATTTATAAGCAATAATACCGGTTTGCATCCCTGAATTATCTTTTGTAGGTATCGCTTTCCATTCCATACCACCATTTGCATTGTATTCTATCCATTCTGTTAAAAAGCCTTTCTCATCAAATCTGTATATAGTTTTAAAATTTAATGCGCCTTTAGAATAGGCATTATTACTATCTATATAGGTGTTGTAACTATACTCAGTCATTTCTTTTACATCACCAAATAAATTTTCTATGAATAATGAATTTTTGATAGGAGTACGTTTGCAGGAATAAAATAGGGTAATAAGTATTAATAGTACAAATGCTTTTTTCATGTTGTAAAAATAAACACATTTATCAATTGTAAGCGAAAATAAAAATATATCTATATCTACAACAATAAAAACATTAGTGGGGATATTAAATATAGTTATCTTTTATTAATTATACATTCAATTTCATCATTACTTAAACCGGTTACTCTCGCAATTATTTCAATATGAATACCCTCCTTATGCATATTTATTACATCTTCTATTTTTCCTTCTAATTTTCCTTCTAGCTTCCCTTCCATTTTTCCCTCAATCTTTCCTTTATTATAATTACCAACTATTACACCATAATTATCTCTCCAGTCTGTAATATAGGCTTCATATTCTTTTCGTTCTATAGGGCTTAGCTTCATTACATCCAGTTCTTCTTTAGC
>CAIYTT010000060.1 GCA_903929195.1 uncultured Bacteroidota bacterium | reverse complement strand
TTATAAAACATTTTTTGAACCACATTTCTTAAAAGCTTTCGAAAAACTTTTAGAAAATTATCCAGTCAAAAACAACCAAAAAGAAATCGCTAAAGCTTTCAATAATTGGGGCACTGAAATAGCACCGGTAGAGTTAATAGCATCAACAACTATTTTAAATTTTTTCTTTGCAATAGCTTCTACATCAACAAGAGGGTGAGCTAAAATAATATCAATATGTTTTTGTATATAGGTATCATCAAAAGTTACAGAACCTAATTTGTTTACTTCGCTATAAGTATGTTCCTTTTTTTCAGCATAGTCCAATATCCATTGTCCATCAGCTGCATTTATAAATTCGCCATTACTGTTTAGTAATTTTAGTGCATTCCATTCTTTGGGGTTATGGCTGGCAGTAATAATAATACCACCTGCAGCATTTTCTGCTTTTACAGCCATTTCTACAGTAGGGGTAGTACTCAAGCCTAAATCAATTATTTGACAGCCAATGCTTTGTAAAGTTGCACAAATTAGGTCTCTAACCATGCTACCTGAAATTCTGCCATCGCGACCAACTACTATTTTTTTATTTTCGCCTTGTTCGTTAATCCATGCACCATAAGCAGTTGTAAATTTTACAATATCAATGGGAGTCAGACAATTTCCGGCTTTTCCGCCTATTGTACCTCTAATACCTGAAATAGATTTAATTAGTGCCATATTTATTTTGTATAAAATTTTAAAGCAAAAATAAACAAAGTTCCTACCTAAATATTGTTAATAAGGGTATTAAAAATGAAAAAGAGCATATAAATGGTATAAAAAAGAAAATATTATTTTGTAGTATTCGTAATTGATATATTAATAGGTCTTTTTTTATATAGTATATTTATTATACAAATTATTTTATTTCTTTTTAGGTTTTTTCAATAAACTAATTATGCCATCATTAAGCTACAACCTCTTAAAGCAGCATGGTCTATTCTGCCTTTAACTTCAAATGAGAAATCACTATATACAGTACCAATATCTTCTGTTGCAATAAAACAACAAGAATTTATATTTGCAAGGTCTATAATGTTTATACAGCCACTGCCAATTGTTTTTATTTCAAACGGGTCATTAATATCTCTTATTAGAACTTTAAGGGTATTCGTACAGTTATAAATACCATCAGCTATAGAATAGGCTTGCGATAGCATTTCTGTCATACCATATTCTGAATGCACTTGCTTTAAATTAAATTGTTTTTTTAGAATAGTATGTATTTCCTGCCTTGTCATTTCTTCCCTACGCCCCTTCATTCCACCTGTTTCCATAACAATGATATTGCTTAAATCTAAAGTATATTGTTCTGCAAAGTCTAATAATGCAAATGTTACGCCTAATAGCAGTGTTTTTTGATTTGTTTTTTGCATTTGTTCTAAAATGCTACTTAGTTTTCCCCATTCATTAATATAAAACCCATTGTCTTTACTGCTACTCTTTTTTATTAATGTATTAGCCATATAAACAAGCGAAGCATTTTTTCGTTCTAAATAAGAGGGTAGAAGAGCAAGAAAAACATAATCTGTAGGCGAGCCATAAAATTTTTCAAAACCACTTATTAATGAATTTTCATAAAGGTTATGGTTACAAACAAAATGTTTAGACGGAATTTCTGCTGTAGTGCCACTACTTTCAAATACAATACAATTTTGTTTAATTTCGCCTGTAACTACCCTGTGAGATTTGAAAAAAGAAATGGGTAAATAGGGTATTTCTGTGACAGAATTTACATTTTGCGGGCTTTTTTTTATTGCAGTACAATATTGATTGTAAATATCGTTATTATTATATTGGTAATTAAATATAGATAATGCCATTTCATCGAAATTAGATTTATTTACATCCGATAAAAAATCAGAAAAATTTAATGTTGAACTATAAAACACTTTTATTAACTTTGATTGTATGAGAATTCGTTCTGCTTTTTACTTTTTTATTATAGTTATTATTTTTACAAGTTGTCAGAAAAATAATTTGTCAAATGTACCTTATATTTCTTTAAAGTACTTCGGATATGATACTATTAGAATTAAATATGATACTTTGTTTTTAGAATTTCTACTTACAGATGGTGATGGCGATTTGGGTAATGACCCAAATTCGACCCCTAAAAAATATGATATTTATATAAAAGATTTTAGATTTGATACCGGTTATGCCGGGTATTTTTTTCCACAAATAGACAAATCAATTGAAATTCCATCAAAAGGAATATCAGGAGCCTGTTTATTTGAATTTTATTCACCTGATATTTTAAATTTAAGAACAGATTCTATACATACAAAATTCGGAGATACAACACATTTTGAATTTTATATTATGGATAGAGCAGGACATCAAAGCAATCACCTCGTAACGCCTACCGTTTATATGTTACCTTAAATACTCAATTATTGTTGTTTACATACATATTTATTGTATGTAACTATCGTATCATTAGTTATGGTAACACCACTACAAGGCGCACTTATTACAACATTACGAACGGTATCATTATATACATGTGCAGCAGAATTCATTGTTTTTGTTGCAGAGTCTTGAGATACGGCAATTAAATTATCTACTTGTCCCCAATAAACATAAGCAGTTGAATCTTTACATTTATTATGATAATAAGCGGCAGAATCCATGTGCTGACAAGTATAATTATGAAGATTTGATACTTTGTCGCAACCGGTTATTATCAAAACAAAAAAACAGAATGCATAAATGTAATATTTCATGTTGTATATTTTTGCTCAAATATAAATAATAATTCTAAAAAATAAAATTATTTATTTTAAGTTTGAATTTTTAGAAAAGAAATAAAATGAATTATTTATATTGATATGATTAGTTGTATAAATATAAAAATAATTTTATTAAATAGTAATTCTTAAAATAATATACACATAAATACAATGTAAATGAATTCTAATAATCATGAATCCTTTTTGAATGAAGTAGTAACTGTATTAAAAAGTATTGAAAATACTGTTCCTGCAAACAGAGCAGCCTTTAAAAGAGGATTTTCTTTTTCAAATTTAGCTTTTGAGCAACAACTAACTATTTGGGATTATATATGGAATAATGGTAAGCATATTAATACAAAATTGCAAGCTTATATGTTTATAGAAAAACATATTGTAAATCCGAAATTGCATTTAGTTATTTGGGAAAAAGTAATGCCATGGCAGCAAAAAGTAACCGAATGGAGTATGTGCGATGCATTAGCGAAAATATATACTAAAATATTAGAGACACATACTGAAATTGTATATGAGAAATTGAAAGAATGGAATGATTCGCAGAATTTATTTAATCGGAGGCAATCAGTTGTAAGTTTACTTTATTTCAGCAGAACAAAAAAGAACTATTTACCTTTTTCTCAAATTATAATATTGTTATCCCCATTATTAGCAGATAAGGAATATTATGTACAAAAGGGAGTAGGGTGGTGCTTAAAAGAACTTGTAAATGTATATAAAGAGGAGACAATGGATTTTTTAAAAGAAAATATTAATCTTATTAGTCCTATTGCATTTACAATAGCAATTGAAAAAGTAAATTTGGAAGAAAAAGAATTTTTAAAACAGATTCGGAAAATAAAAAAGTAATAAGTATTTGATTTTTTTGAAGTTTGTTGTAATATTAAGAATAATTTGTGGATTTTGTTTACTATAATATCTCTATGTAATTAGAATTTATACTTTACTTATCCCTACCTTTGCACCCCAAAAGAGAAATAAAGGTATTTTATTTACATAATAAATTTCTTTTTTAATAGAGCTAATACTTATTTCAATATATTATGATTTCAGTAAATAATTTATCACTACGCTATGGCAAGCGTGTTTTATTCGAGGAAGTAAATACAAAATTTACCGAGGGCAACTGCTATGGTATTATCGGTGCAAACGGTGCAGGAAAATCTACTTTTCTGAAAATAATTTCGGGCGAAATAGACCCTACTACCGGCAGAGTAGATATTACAAAAGGTATGAGAATGAGCGTATTGAAACAAAACCATTATGAGTTTGATGAAATACCGGTTTTGGAAACTGTGATGCGTGGCAATACTGTACTTTTTGATGTAATGAAAGCCAAAGATGCCTTATATGCCAAAGAAGATTTTACAGAAGAAGACGGTATAAAAGCCGGTGAGTTAGAAGGTCTATTTGCAGAAATGGATGGTTGGAATGCCGAAAGTGATGCTGCAACTCTATTAAGTAACTTAGGTATAAAAGAAGAATTTCATAATAAACTACTTAAAGATGTTGATGGTAATCAAAAAGTAAGGGTTTTATTGGCACAGGCTCTTTTCGGTCATCCAGATATTCTTTTATTAGATGAGCCTACAAACGATCTAGACCTTGAAACCGTTATTTGGTTAGAGAATTTTCTTGCTGATTACGATAAAATTGTATTGGTAGTATCCCACGACCGTCACTTTTTAGACACAGTTTGTACACATGTTGCCGATATAGATTTTGGGAAAATAAATGTTTATACCGGTAATTATACGTTTTGGTACGAAAGTAGCCAGTTATTATTAAAACAACGTAGCGAACAAAACAAAAAAGCGGAAGATAAAATAGCAGAATTAAAAGATTTTATTGCACGTTTCTCTGCAAATGCATCTAAATCTAAACAAGCTACAAGTCGTAAAAAGGCTTTAGATAAAATTAAGCTTGATGAAATGAGGCCTTCTAACCGTAAATATCCGGGCATTATTTTTAATGCTCAAGTACGGGAAGCCGGTGACCAAATTTTGGAATTGAAACAATTAAGCAAGACATCAAATGGGGATGTTTTATTTAAAAATTTAAGTTTCGACTTGAAACGGGGGCAAAAAATAGCCATTTTGTCTTCTAATTCATTAGCAACAAAAGCATTTTATGAAATTCTTGCCGGTGAAGACAAAGATTATCAAGGGTCTTTTGAATGGGGAGTAACAGTTACTACAACTTATTTACCATCTGATAATTCAGCCTATTTTAAAAATGATGATAATAATTTGGTTGATTGGCTTCGTCAATATTCAGAAGAAAAAGATGAGACGTTTATTCGTGGTTTTTTAGGTAGAATGCTTTTTTCGGGAGAGGAAACGCTTAAGAAATCTACTGTATTAAGTGGTGGTGAGAAAATGCGTTGTATGTTAAGCCGTATGATGATGCTTAAAGGTAATGTTTTGTTGATGGATGAGCCTACCAATCATTTGGATTTGGAAAGTATTACTGCATTAAACAATGGAATGAAGGATTTTAGAGGCACTATTTTATTTACAACCCGCGACCATGAATTAGCAAATACCGTTGCTAATAGAATAATAGAAATTACTCCAAATGGTGTTATTGATAGGGATATGACATTTGATGAGTATATGACAAATGATAGAGTAAAAGAACTGAAATTACAAATGTATAATGGTGTTTTAGCTTAGAATGTTCATTATTTTATTTTTATAAAATGGTATATTAAAAAGGAAAGTTTTATTTTTGACTATATTAATTAGCCCTCATGGCATTTTGGAATAAAAAAGAAAAGAAAGAAGATACTAATAAAAAGAAAAAATCTGTAGCCAGAGAATGGTTAGATGCCGGTTTATTTGCAATTGTTGCAGCAACTTTAATTCGTACTTTTCTTTTTGAAGCATATACCATACCTACAGCTTCTATGGAAGGGAGTATGTTGATAAACGATTATTTGTTTGTAAGTAAATTAGCTTATGGGCCTCGTATTCCCAATACACCAATTGCATTTCCACTTGTGCATAATACAATGCCCATTACAGGTGGCAAATCTTATACGGAAGCATGGAAAGTGGGATACCACCGTTTACCCGGTTTTGGAAAAATAGAGCGGTATGATGTAGTTGTTTTTAACTTTCCGGCAGGTGATACAGTAGCCCTTGAAGTACAACAAGATGAAGATTATTATTCATTATTAAGACAATATAATTATAATAGAGAATTAGTAAAAAATTCATTTACCATATTAACTAGACCGGTAGATAAAAAAGAAAATTTTATTAAAAGGAATATCGGTCTCCCTGGTGATGTAGTTGAAGTAAGAGATGCTATAGTATATGTAAATAATGAAAAAGCACCTGTTTTCCCGCATTCCAAATTACTTTATTATGTAAAGACAAATGGAAATATGTTTTCAGATGAATTTCTTGAAGAAAACAGTATTGAAAGTAAAAGAAGTAATGGGTCGGTATATGAATTGAATGTACCTAATGATGCAGTAGAAATATTGAAAAAACAACCCAATGTAACTGCAGTAGCCCCCGAACTGATACCCAAAGGCAATACGGAAGATTGGGCTTACCCCCAAGATACAGCAAATTTTAAATGGAACAGAGATAATTATGGCCCTGTAACTATACCAAAAGAAGGGGCAACTGTAAGTTTAACACCACAAAATATTTCTTTATATCGTAGAGTAATTGCTAATTATGAAGGAAATAAATTAGATTTAAAAGACGGAAAAATATTTATTAATGATAAAGAAGCAAATACTTATACCTTTAAAATGGATTATTATTGGATGATGGGGGATAACAGAGATAACTCTGCCGATTCTAGATATTGGGGATTTGTACCTATAGACCATGTTGTGGGTAAAGCTTGGTTTGTATGGTTTAGTTACGGTAAGAGTATTTTTGGAAATATGCGTTGGAATCGTATGTTTAGAAGTATAAAATCTTTAGAGAAATAAATAGTATATTATTTAAAAAGTTTGAAATAATTTATTAATACTTTTATTTTATAAATTATTAGTGTATGGTAAAACAACTTATACAGAAAAGAGGTTTAAATTACAGGAAGTTTTTTCTTGAAAATGAAAAAATTATTGTTGAAACAAAAACAATAAGAACCTATCAAAAATATGAAGTTAAATTAGTTGATTTAGGTTTTAATAAATTGTATCAAGCAGACAATACCTATTTAGGAAAAATAGCTATTATGGTTTGTATTTTACTTCCTATATCACTATTAATTATTAATTTATTTCAGAATAAGTTTCCTGCAAAAGAAATAAGTATTAATTTCTTTTTATGGTTTGCATTAGCAGCATTTTTTTATTTTAAACAACATAACGATGATATACTATTAATTGGTGGTAGAAAGAATTTGGTGTTTTTTCGGAATATTCCTGATGAAATAGAAGTACTTGAATTTATTGACATAATAATTATGACTACAAAAAAACATTTGGTAGAAAAATATGCACAATTTGATAAAAATACATTAGAGCAAGATTTTTATAATAGGCTTTCTTATCTTAAAAATAATGATATAATTACGAGTTTGGAATTTGATAATCTTTACAATGAATTTAAATTTTCAAGATTAATAAAAATTTCGCATATTGATGTCCATCTGAATTAATTTTCAAAAACAGGTATTGAACCTTATAAAAAGACATAAGTAAATTATTCTGAAATGGAAAAATTTAAAGAGATTATTTATAAAAACTATCTTTCTACACATAATAAAAATTTGTATGGCGATAGGACAATTGCAAGTTTAGAAATTAGTTTTCCTGTTTTAGATTATAATTATATAAAACATTTGCCTGCCGATAAAAATGCTGCAATACTTGATATAGGTTGTGGAGACGGTGGTTTTGTCTATTGGCTTACAAAAAGTGGGTTTACAAATGCTTTAGGAATAGATATTTCTCAAGAACAGATAGATAAAGGTAATCAATTAGGTATTACAAATATAAAATGTATTGATTTAATTGATTTTTTTAATACGAGTAATCAAAAATTTGATTTTATTATTGCCCGTGATGTAATTGAGCATTTTACACGTAATGAAGTTTTTGAAATATTAACACTCATTCATAAAAATCTTAAAGAGGATGGACGTTTTGTAATGCAAGTACCCAATGGACAAGGAATCTATTTTGGTAGCGTTTTTTATGGCGACTATACACACGAAATGGCATATACAGTAAGCTCGGTTAATCAGGTAATTTTAAACTGTGGTTATCGTAAATCTACTTGTTACCCTACCGGGCCCGTACCATATAGTCTTAAATCTTCAATAAGATTTTTGCTATGGAATATGAAAGTTGCCCGATTGAAATTTTGGAAAATGATTGAAACCGGTAACCCGACAGGAATATTTACTCAAAATCTTATTGCTGTAATTGATAAATAGTTGGCATTAATTATTTTTTATACAATAAAACGAAGGTTGTTTGGGTATATAAAATAAAAAAATTACACAATTTCAGTTGTTTTATTTTGATTATAAAACATAATTGGTTTTATTCCTATTTTTTTCTATCTTTGCGTTTGAAAAAATCTGTTTATTTAAAAAATTTGATGCAAATGTCTCATTTTACAGCTGAAAAAAAGGCGAATATTTTTAAAAATTTCGGTGGTGACGAAACCAATACCGGCTCTATCGAATCTCAAATTGCAATGCTCACAGAGCGAATTAACCATATTTCCGGTCATTTGAAGACAAATAAAAAGGACTTCTCTACCAACCGTGGATTAATGAAAATGGTTGGTCGTCGTAAAAGATTATTACAATATCTAAGCCATACAAATCTTAGTTCTTATCGTTCTTTGATTGAAAAATTAGGTATCCGTAAATAATCGCAATTTTACCTTCATTATTCCCAACTAAACCTTAGTTGGGAATTGTTTTTTATTACATTTTAAATTATGCTGTTATGATTCCAAATCCCATAACTGTTTCCTACCAATTAGGAGACGGAAGAGAAATATCAATAGAAACGGGTAAGATGGCACGACAGGCTGATGGAGCCTGCGTAGTGCGTATGGGCAATTGTATGATATTAGCTACAGTGGTAGCAAGTAACGAACCCAAACCCGGTCAATCCTTTTTTCCGTTAAGTGTAGATTATCAAGAAAAATTTGCTTCTGCCGGTCGTATTCCGGGTTCATTTTTTAAACGAGAGGCAAGATTAAATGACTATGAAATTCTAATTTCACGTTTAATAGACCGTGCTTTACGCCCGTTATTTCCAGATGATTATTTATGCGAAGTACAGGTACTAGTAAGTTTAATTTCTTCTGACCCTGAAATAATGCCTGATGGTTTAGCTTGTTTAGCAGCTTCAGCAGCATTAGCAGTATCTGATATACCGATTCAGGAAATTATTTCTGAAGTACGTGTAGCACGCATTAATGGTGAGTATATTGTTAATCCCGGTCGTACCCAAATTAAAGACGCAGATATAAACATTATTGTAGCTGCCACTGCCAAAAATATAATGATGGTAGAAGGTGAAGGTAAAGAATGTGAAGAGGCAGGATTAATAAAAGCAATAGAAATAGGACATGATGCAATAAAAGAGCAAGTAAAATTACAAGAAGCATTAAGAGAAAAAGTAGGTATTACTGCTAAAAGAGAATATACAAAACCACATACCAATCATATTTTAGAAGCTAAAATAGCAGAGTATGGTACCGAAAAAATAGCTGCAATAGCAAAATCGGGTTTAGGTAAGCATGAGAGAAGTGATGCCTTCAAAAAAGTAGAACAAGATTTTAATGCACATATTGCAGAAGGGGAACTAAAACCCGAAGATGCAGCATTAATTGGGCATTATTTTCACGATTTAGGTAAAAAAGTGATTCGTGAAATGATGCTCAAAGACAAAATACGCTTAGATGGCAGAACATTAGAACAAATTCGCCCATTAACAATGGAAGTTGATTTATTGCCATCGCCACATGGTGCATCTTTATTTACTCGTGGTGAAACACAATCATTAACTACGGTAACGTTAGGTACTGTTGATGATGAGTTGCTCATGGAAACAGCAGCAACATCTGATTATCTTAAATTTATTTTGCACTATAATTTCCCTCCATTTTCTACAGGTGAAATTAAACAAATGCGTGGGCAATCTCGTCGTGAAGTAGGGCATGGTAATTTGGCTATGCGTTCATTAAAACAAATGATGCCGGTTGATTATCCCTATACAGTGCGTGTAGTTTCAGATATTTTAGAGTCAAACGGGTCATCTTCAATGGCTACAGTATGTGCCGGTTCATTAGCATTAATGGATGCCGGTGTGCCTTTACCAAAACATGTTAGTGGTATTGCAATGGGGCTTATTTCAGGCAATAATGGAGAATTTGCAGTATTAAGCGATATTTTGGGAGACGAAGACCATTTAGGTGATATGGACTTTAAGGTTACAGGTACTAAAGATGGTATTTGCGGTATCCAAATGGATATTAAAGTTGATGGACTTAGTATGGAAGTAATGAATAAAGCATTAGACCAAGCTAAGCAGGGCAGATTACATATTTTAGATGCTATGTATGCTTGTATTCCATATACACGCGAAGAATTGAAGCCACATGCACCACGCATAGAGCAAATTACGATAGACCGTGAATTTATTGGTGCTGTAATAGGCCCTGGTGGTAAGATTATACAAGAAATGCAACGTGAAACAGGCACCAATATCAATATTGAAGAAGTTGGTGAAATGGGAGTAATAAAAATCTTCTCAGCCAATAAAGAAGGAATTGACAAAGCACTTGCACGTATTAGGGAAATAGTTTGTGTACCTGAAATAGGTGCAACGTATGAAGGTACAGTAAAAAGTATTGTTGCTTTTGGTGCATTTGTAGAATTTTTACCCGGCAAACAAGGGTTATTACATATTTCTGAAGTTAGCTGGAAACGATTAGATACGCTTGAAGGTGTGTTAAAAGAAGGCGATAAAATAAAAATTAAACTGGTAGGTACAGACCCTAAAACAGGTAAATTAAGATTAAGTCGCAAAGCATTAATGCCTAAGCCCGAAGGTTATGTAGAGCCGGAGAAAAGAGAACGTAGTGATGACCGTAAAGGTAATGACGACCGCCGTGGTGGTAGTGATAGAGGAGGAGACCGTAATGGTAATCGTAGAGAGGGTGGGAATAACAGAGGTCCGAAAGAGTTTAACGACCGTCCCAATCGCCCACAACACAACGACAAAAAAGAAGATGGTTTTGAAAAATCAAATTTTAATACCGTTTCGCCTGATGATAGTGATTTAGCTTTATAAGAAATCATTTATTTGCATATTAATAATGCCATAGCTTTTAAAAAGACTATGGCATTATTGTTTTTGGGAAATAGGTTGTCAAAAATTGGAACAGTAATAGAAAATTATTTAATTTTAATTATATATGAAATAATCTAAAAGTAGTTGAGAGATTTACACATTTACTTCAAAAGAAAGGAGTTATAAATGGTACATTAGTAATTAAATATTCCTATCAACAGTGCATGTAAAATTTAGGCATGCAGTTAAAATGAGGATTATTTGATGGTTTGTTTCAAATATAGATAATCTTTACCTGAATAAGTATAAAAAAATAAAGTATAAATAAATTAATTTTTAATTTATTTATACTTTGAAATAATGTACTATAAAAAATTATATTTTTGCTTTTTGTAGTTTGTTGTAAAACCACAATTGTAAAAGATAATAAGTACCAAATAATACAATACTACCTGCAAAATCGCCTATTATAGAATTATTGAAAAATGGAATTGCCATATAAAAAGTATTATATAAACCGATCATACCCTTACCATAATGGTATAAGTCAATTTTTCCAAATTCGATTGAAAGCCAAATACCTAAATTACTGAGTATAAAAAAGAGTGTAGAGCCTGCAAAAGTATAACCTAATACATTTAGTGCTTTTGTATTACGCATTTGTGTACCTAATAATGCAACAGAAAAAAGACCTATATAAACAAATAATTGGCTTATTCCATAAAAACCATCAATATGTGTAAAAAAATGAAAATAAAGGTCTCCAAAAAATTGAGCTAAAAGAGGTAAAATAAAAACATATCGTTTGTCTTTTATTATTGCACCACTAAATAAACCTAAAGCACATACAGGTGCAAAATTATACAGGTGCATTTCGGAATTAATAATTCGTAAAATACCTACCATTAATATTAATGTTGAGGCGATAATAATATTAACCTTGTTATTTTTCATACTGTTCATATTATTGCAAAAGTAAAAAAACTACCTGACAATTGAACTATTTTTTTGTGCAATAAAATTTAAACCAAAGAAAAAATATTCTTTCCTGAAATTAGAAGACTTTTGAATTTGTCTTTCCTTTATCAATAATTTTTCAGCATTAGAAAATTTATATATAGTTGGTAGGTAATAACGAATATATTGAACTTCATTTTTATTAATGGTAAATCCATTTTTTTCAAAAAGTTCATTCCAAGTATTCAAACTTCTAATATTTTCATTACCTAATAAAATATTTTTTTGTAATTTTTCGTCCCATATAGAAATAATGCGTTTATTGCCTCTATATTTAAATAGTTTCAGTCTTTGAATGATATTGTTCCCATTTTCTTCAATTACCAATACTTTTCCGTTTTCTTTCAAAACAGTATTAAATATCTCTAATGCATTATTTATGGGTTCTAAATGATGAAGTGTATCTTGTACTATAATCCAATCGAAACTGTTTGGGGTAGGGTGTACATCAAATAAATTTTCATAAGTACATGTAAATAGAGAAACGTCGCCAAAATCTTTCCAATAATCCTTTCTTTTTTGTATTGTATCATAATAAAATTCTAACGTAGTACCATAGGTCTTTATTCCATTCATTGCTAAAAACAAGCAGGTAGTACCATAGCCGCAACCACAATCCCAAATAGATATGTTTTTGTTATTTATTATTTGATTTTGAATGTAATTTAGTCGTTCTAAAAAATAATTTTTTCTGAAATGCCACGAAGACTTATTGTCTAAAAATTTGTAATAAGGTTGCATTTCGGGTTGCATTTCTAATTCTTTTATCAATAGATTAAAGAATTTATCCGGTTCCATCATTTATAATAATTCAAATGCCAAATGTAAACATACTTTACAAAAAAATGAACAAAAAGT
>CAIYTT010000059.1 GCA_903929195.1 uncultured Bacteroidota bacterium | reverse complement strand
TAGAGGTGGATTCAAACAATTTCTGCTTAACATAAAGTTTCGTTATAGGACTGTGCCTTTGGACGAAGCGTAGCCTTATCGGGGAGGGTAGAAAACACCTGTTACAAACGGTGGATTTGTTTTATGTTTGTACTGCCAAATCAAATAAAAAGTGGAAGTACAACCAATAGATGCCAATAGGGTTCTGAAAAAAATGCTTACGCTTGAAGGTAAGCAAACGAGTTATAATTTCATGCAACAAGAAGGTATAGCAGATAGTTATCTGCTACTAATTTACAACTTCATTGAAGCAAGAATGCCAAAAACAATAGGCGCAATAGTTGGGGATAGAAATGTAAAAAGTGCAGCTATAAGGTGCTGTTTGCTGGGTGGGGTAGAGGAACACATCAAACAGTTTTTAGAATTGGGTGGATTTGTTAGATTTAAAAACGGGGAAAGCGATTATCAGGCATTTCTTGCAAACAAAAATGACGAACAAAAAGCAGAGAAAGAGAGGATGAATGCATTGATTACTTATCAAATATTAACCGCAAGTCAACAAGCAGAGATTCACCCGCTAATTGAAATAGCAAATCGAGAAGCTATACTGACAAATGGGAATACAAGACGTTCTAATCATGCGCTTATCATAATATTTAGTTTCACTTTAGTATTTACAGTAGTAAGCTCTATTACAGCGATACTAACCTACAAAAATGAAGTAAGAAAAACTAACGAAGCACAACAATTAAAAAACCAATTGACACAGATATCGCACAAAGACACATTGTTAGGATGCCAATCACAAATAATTGCCGGTCAGAAATATTTAATAGATTCCTTAAAAGTCCGTTTGGATTCTTTGACGGTTCAAAATACATTTAAAAAATAGCTTACAATATTTGTAGTTTGGCACTACAAATATACTAAAAAAGTTAACGGCAACAATATTGTCGCCGTTTTTCATTTAATCGCCAAACCAAATGAAAGCATTTTTATGAATGAAGTTGAGTAATTAAGATGTTGAGTTCTTTTCCGGCTTTTAGCCGAAGGAAGCGTTGGCAGAATAAATAGATATTGTTGTATAATTGTTCATTATGTTAATTGCAGCGTGTGCGTGGGAAGTAATTAAGAGGTAGTTAAAGAATAGCGATGCTTAACATAATGCTGATTATAAAAGTTTTTCGGTTGCGTAATTTTTGTAATATGTTAAAAAGTCTCTGATATTTGATATATGGCAACACCACAAGAGATAGAAGCTGAATGGATGAGGTACAGTGCGCAAGTATCGGCCATTAAAAAATTATCTAACAGACCTGATAACCCCAACGAGTGGGCTAATTGGTTGGTGGAAGTAAGGGAAAGGGTAGATAACTACGAACGATTTCTTCTTCATTGGTGCCCTACTAATTGTTAACCCGAATGAACTTCCTGATTTCTGGGCGGCTGGGTGGCGGAGTGGTTCTGTTAAAGGAAACGGTTACTGTCCAAGATTGCGTAACAAAGCTATTTTCATCGCATTCGATTATTGTTGCTTCATGATACCCTAAAACTATATTTTGTATTGTCCAACGCCCATTATTCTCTATTGAAAAATCACGTTTTTCTAAATTGCCGTTAGGATTTTCGGGTTCACCGGCAATATCATACATAAGTTCATCTTTAATTTTGAATGTTATTGTACTGCCTTCTTGTTTCCATGAACCTTGTAATGCTGCAATTAACTCTTTTTTCGTTTTCGGATATTCCATAATCTTTATTTTTTATTTGACAATACAAATGTAAAGTAAAACAGCCACACCTTATAGTGTGGCTGTTTTTATTTTATGACAAACCAGTGTCCGTGAACCAATCCTTTTAGACGCGATAGCGTCTTGGAAGCGAGGGCTAAAGACGAAAATGACTGTTCCTATAACGCGCATTATGTTGAGCAAGAAATTGGTTAGAGGTGGATTCAAACAATTTCTGCTTAACATAATGTAAATTATAGAACAAAACACCTTATCTTTGCCAACGCTTCTAAAGCCGTTCAGCCACGCACAGTACATTAAGGTAGCAACCGGTTCTATAAGCTGACATTATCGTTAAATAGAATTGTTTCCATCCATCATTATCAATTCTAAATAACATAATGCAGGTTATAGAAACTTCGGTGATTCCTTCTATGGCTATTCTGCTTTTCAGGCTAAAAATATTCTTATAGAACAAAAAAACATATAGAATACAACAATTATTGTATTCTATTTTTTATTCTTTCTTTTCAAAAAACCTCTTAAAAGAAAATTATGACTTGCGGCATCCATATTTTGTTTAAAGCCCCCGGCTCCTTGTTTTATGTTTACAAGGGTCGCATCTAAATTTTGGGCAAATGCACTATCAAAAAACAATTTTCCAATTGTGCCTTTTCCTTCGCTAATATTATCCATTATCATAGAGAGGCTACCGGTTATGTCAGCGGCATTGTCGCTGGTTTGTTTTATTTTTATTAAAATATCATCCATACTCACAGGTTGAGTTGTTGCAATAGTATCGTTATTGGCAATAGCCGGCAAACTTGCAATACCCGGTAGTATAATTACTATTTTATTACCCATTAAGCCATCTGAGCCAATAATTGCTTTTGAATTCTTTTTAATAAACTTATGTGTTTTTTCATTTATAGTCATACCCACCCTTACTGTAGTATCGGTAATTTGTTCAATTTCGCTTATTACACCCACATTTATACCCGAAAATCGTACGTTGTTCCCAACCTGCAATCCACTAATATCCTTAAAAACACCACTTACATGGAAGGTGGCACTAAACATTTGCTGCTTTTCGCCTATAAAATAAATGCCTATAAGCAGTAGCGCAAAACTTACGGATACCAATATTCCTAATTTTATTTTACTTCCGGTATTTTTTTGCATAATATTATTATTTATTTTTATTGAAAAAATGAATGTATCCATTCGTCAGTATCTTCCGATAGTTCTTTAAATGTTCCTTCTATAAGTGTTTTACCTTCCTTTATTATTATCATTCTGTTTGCGGTAATGCGTGCACATTCCACATCGTGTGTAATTATTATTGCAGCAGCATTATATTTTTTCTGTATATCCAGTATCAGATGGCTTATTTCCTTTGCAGTTATAGGGTCTAAACCGGTAGTTGGTTCATCATAAAGTATTATTTCCGGTTTCAATATTAGAGTTCTAGCCAATCCTACCCTTTTTCGCATACCTCCTGAAAGTTCTGAAGGCATTTTATTTATGGCATTTTCAAGCCCCACATTCCTTAAAGCTTCAATAACCAATGCATCTATTTCTTCTTTACATATAGCTTTTTCGCCACGCAGTGGGAATTCAAGATTTTCCCTCACTGTCATAGAATCATATAAAGCAGCACTTTGAAAAAGGAAACCTACTTTTTTCCTCAACAAATTCAGTTCATCGTCATTTAGTTTTGTTATGTCCTTACCTAATAAAATAATGTTGCCGTCATCCGGTTTTAGTAAACCTATCAAACATTTTATAAGTACCGATTTACCACTACCCGATTTACCCAAAACAACCAGGTTTTCACTTTTGTTCACCACCAAATTCATATCTGCCAGCACAATATTGTTGCCAAATGATTTATTTAAATGTTCTATTTTTACAATGCTTGTTTCCATATCAACAGTTTAAAAGACTTGTTATTTGTACTGCAATCATATCAATAATAAAAATAGCAAGTGAGCCAAAAACAACCGATGAATTTGCAGCTATACCAACCCCTTCTGTACCTTTTTTACAATTGTAACCTTTATAGCAACCTATTAAACCAACTGAAAAACCAAAGAAAAATGTTTTAAAAAGCGAAGGAAACAAATCGGAAAAGGAAAGCGATTGAAAAGCTTGTAAAAAAAATAAACGCAGACTTACGTCATTTTTGAGGTTTACACCAATGTAAGACCCATATAAAGAGATAGCATCTGCAATAATAGAAAGCATTGGTAATGTAATTGTAGCTGCAAGTATCCGTGTTACAACCAAATATTTAAAAGGGTTAATGCCGGAAACCTCCATTGCATCTATCTGTTCGGTTACTTTCATAGATGCTAATTCGGCACCTATCCCCGACCCTACCTTACCTGCAAATATCAGGGCTGTTATAACAGGTGCAATTTCGCGTATCATAGAAACCGCCACCATTCCCGGCAACCACGATTCTGCCCCGAACTGTACCAATGTAGGTCGCGATTGTATTGTTATTACCAAGCCCATTATAAAGCCTGTAATGGCTACCAATGGAAATGATTGATACCCGATAATATAGGATTGCTTAATAATTTCTTTAAATTCAAACGGTGGTTTAAATGCCTGCCTAAAAAACCGAATTGTAAATTTGGTGAGCAAAGAAACACCTTCAAAAAAATCAGTAAGCGTTTTTATGAATCCATTTTCTGTTGCATCGTTTTGTTCTAATATTGCCGATTTTTCCATTTGTTTTGTGTTATAATATTCAAGCATTGTTATTAATATATATATTCATATACTACATTATTAGAGCTAAATTTTTTTATTACTATATAAATAAAAATAATTCACATTTTATTTTTTTTACATATATAAATTACTTCCTTAATATACTTCACACCAACGCAGACATTATTATATTAATTCTAATTGTTTCTTTTTAACCGGTGATAGTATGAGTTGTTTTCTCATAGCTTTTTCAATTGTTAGCCTTGCAATTAGGTAACTTATTGTTGATTCGGCACCTTGATTAAGGTTTACATCATTTTCCTCCAAACCATCGTAACAGCCACCAGTACAGGGGTTATAGATAATACGATTTAAATGATTATTACCTAAGAACCAATTAAAAGCTATTTCCATTTTATTTTTATATTCTTTATCATTATATACATCATGAAATTTATCTAACATCAAAATAGTATATGCAACATCTATTGGTTGTTCACCACCAATTTCAGTTTTACTAATTTGTTCGCCTTTTTTTAACCAATTTTTGTTAGAGATTACTTTAATGCAATTTTTTGTAAATATTTTTGAAAGTAGAAAGTCAAAAGAGGATTTGGCAATTGCTTTATATATTTCTGCACCGGTAGCCAACCAAGCACATAACAACGCTTCGGGCAAAATACTATTGGCGTAAGTAAGGTAACTTTCAAACCATTGCCATTCAGGTTCGGCTTCGTGCCGGTACATTTGTACTAAACGGTTAGCGAGTTTTTTAATTAAAAACAGTGAAATGTCGGACCTTATTTTTAGGTTACGGTAATATAAACCCTTAATTATGAACGCCATAGCCCTTGTAGAATAGGTATTATGGATATGTAATATTGCAATTTGCAATGTTTCTTCAGCATCGGTAGCCATTGTTATTGGCAAGAAATCACTCATGGAAATTAAATAACCCAAAGCCCATATTGCCCTTCCATTTGCGTCTGCAAGGTTTGTGTTGTCATTTTGCGGAGTAAATATTTCATGCTTATCAACATAATTCAAAAAATAGCCGTCTTTATGCAAACATTGTATTATATAATTTAAATAGATTGCAATGTATTGTAAATCGGTATTGTTTTTTGTAAGTTCATAATGTTGGCACATTGCTATCATTGCTCGTGCATTATCATCAAGTGTATAGCCTGATTCTATATCAGGTTGGTTTAAAATTGAAAATTGCATTATCCCGAAACCTGTTGTCATTTTTTTTATATGATCTAGGTTTATTTCAGGTAAATTATATCGTAAAGAGATATTAGAATTGTCTATTTTTTCGAATAATACAGCATGTGCTATAGCTGCATTCTCCCATGCTGTAGATGCTATTCTGTGCAAACTGTTTAAGCTTATGTTCTTCCTTAAATGTTCATCATGTAGCAATTTTTTTACAGCATTTGCTAACTGGGTAGAATTGCCAAAGTCAAAAATGATACCTGTATCTTTACCCAATACTTCGTTGGCATGTGGTATTGGTGTTGAAATTATAGGACAGCCACAACTCATGGCATAAGAGAAGGTGCCACTTACAGCCTGATTGGGGTCTTTAGATGTAAACAAATAAATATCTGTAAGTTGTAAATATTCCAACAATTCAGATAATGGCAAAAAATAATTTATAAATCGTACATTTTGTTCCAAATGCAATTGTATTACTTTTTCTTCAAGCATTTGTCGGTATTTCTCCCCTTCATTTTTTACTATTGAAGGGTGCGTTTTACCTATAATTAAAAACATAACATCCGGATTTTGAGCAACTATTGCCGGCAGGGCATCTAATGTTGTCTCAATACTTTTACCTGAACTTAATAAACCGAAAGTAGATAGTACTTTTTTACAGCTAAGCCGGTATTTGTGCTTTAGTAAAGATTTTTTAGGATGGGATACTAAATGAGTACCGTGTGGAATAACCGTAATTTTACCTTCATCTACTCCATAATCATTTATAAGAATCTGGGCAGATGTATTTGTCATTACAATAAGAGAAGAAGTATCGTTGGCTATTTGTTTGACAAGTGTTTTTAAATCTTCACCCGGATTAGGTAATACTGTATGAAAAACGATTACGATAGGTTTACTAATAGCTTTCAATAGATTCAAAAAATACTCTTCGTTTGTTTTAAATAAACCAAACTCATGTTGTATCATTACCATGCATATTTCGGTGTTTTCATTTATGGTTTTTACCATTGTAAGAAAATCGGCTTTAATGCTGGTATTAAGTACATATTTTACCTCGTATTCATAGTCATGAATTTCATTTTCAGACTCCAGAGAACAAACATTTATTTTAAATGACTGGTCAAATTTTTTATTCAATGCAGTTATTAAATCCTGAGAATAGGTAGCAATGCCACATTCACGAGGTGGATACGAGGTTATAAATACTATTTCAGGCATTTTTTTGTCTTTGTTTGTTAAATGCATCCCATTGTCTGATACACTTATGCGGCCAGCCGGTATTGGGATTATGCACTGCAATGCCATTGTTTGATTATTCGTTTTTGTTAGCATATAACATGAGTTCTTTTAAAAGTGAAAATAAACTTACTGAGGCACAGGCAATTTGCTCGTCGGCAGCACCATAATAGATATAAAGCATATCGCCTAATAATACTGTACCTGTGGGGAAACAAACATTATTAACAACACCAACCTGTTCCCAATCGTGTTCCGGACTAAACAAAGGATATGGTAGTCGGGCAATTTCTTTACTGGGGTTTTCTATCTCGAATAAAGCAGCACAGGCAGAATAGATATATCCTGTTACCGAATCCTGAACACCATGATAAATCAATAACCACCCTTGTTCGGTTTCTATAGGTGGGCAACCACCGCCAATATAGCAAACTTCATGGTCGTATTTTGAAGTCAAAACAATATGCTCATCAAAATTTAGAAAATAATTTTCCCAAAATTCATTTGTCAATTCTTCTAAATTGTTGATAGCAACTAATTGAATATCAGGCTTTACACGATGTAGGAAATGTAATTTTCCGTTTATTCTTCTTGGGAAAAAAATCACATTTTTATCCCACAAATAAATTTGCTTTCCTTCTTTTATATCAGAACCCCAAGGTTGGTTAAACCTTAAGTATTTTTCGTTAATTGTAACAGAACTTCCTGTAAGCTTATTAAATTCCTCATAAGAAATTTTTGGTACTATCAAACCCATTTTTTCAAAATGATGCAAATCTTTCGACACTGCTAATGCACCTAATGCATTTACCCCATCATAGGCAGTATAAGTAAGGTAATAAAGGTCTTCAATTTTTACAATTCGAGGGTCTTCAAGACCATGTGATTCATAATCATATTGAGGAAAAAGTACCGGCATATCATTTCTTGCCTCAATAGTGAAAGGACCTTTTAATTTGCAATAGCCTATGCTGGAATAATTCCCTTTACTTACTGCCCTGAAAAAAAGATGAACACAATCGCCCTCAATAATTACAGCAGGATTAAGAACCCCGTCGTTTTCAAATTCAAGAGTTGTTTTTTGTAATAAAATCCCTTCTTTTTTTATCGCTACCATAATTGAAAACAGAATTTGTTTGTTGTAAAAACACTAAACATATAAATGAGACATATTTAATAACTGCCTCATATCGGCATTTAAAATTGATTTTTTATTTAGCAAGATAACCACCGTCCATTTCTAAAGTTGCCCCTGTCATAAACGAACTGTCATTGCAAGCAAGGAATATAAAACCGCTTGCTATTTCTGCTGATTCGCCAAAACGCTTCATTGGGTGCAAGCTTATTAGATGCTCCTTCATTTCGGGGTTTCCTCCAATACCACCTTTTTCAAGTAATGGTGTATCTATAAACCCAGGGCATATAGCATTTATTCTAATCATTTCATGTGCATATTCAATTGCTGCTGCTTGGGTTAGCCCAATAACACCATGCTTGGCTGCAACATAATGCCCTGAATGGGCAAGACCTACTTTACCAAGTATTGATGCCATATTTACAATTATACCTTGTTTCTGCTTTGTCATTTGTAACAGTTCGTGTTTCATACAATTGAATACACCATTTAAATTTACCCCAATTACTTTAAGCCACTGCAACTCTGTCATATCACCAATTTTATTGGGCTCACCGCCAATACCTGCATTATTTAAGGCAACATCGAGTGTGCCAAAGGTTGCTACTACTTTTTCAATAGTTGCACGAACGTCGGTAAATACCGAAACATTACATTCAATAAAAATAGCTTTTGGGTTTTCTTTTTTTATTTCATTCATTACTTTTTCTGTTGTATCAGACTTCAAGTCTGCGATTGCTACATTTGCACCTTCTTTAGCTGCCGCAATGGCACAAGCCTTGCCTATACCCGATAAACCACCTGTTATGAATACGGTTTTATTTTGTAATTTTTTCATACGTTTATTGCCATAAAATTTATATTTTTTGTGTATTTATGACAACACAAAGGTGCGACTGATAACAAGTTAAAGCTTTACATAACTAAAAGTATAAGTTACATGATTTACGGATACTATTCCTTTTTCGGTACCTTGTTTAATGCTTCATATTAGTTGGCAATAGGAGAAATTTCAATTAATTTTGTTTTAATTTCCCCCATTTTATTTTATCCCAAATTCTTTCGTGGAAAAAATAGCCGATAGTAGTGTATATATTGCTAACTATCATAAAGCCAAAAGCTACTTTTATTTGTCCGGTAAAAAGGTAAATAGAAACAAAGTCTAAAATTAAAATAATTAGTCTGTAACTAATTGTTTTAACAATAGACCTGCTCCATGTTTCACCCGAACGAGATTTGTAAGGCACTAATTTCTTATTTTCAATAGGCTTTTTCATTCACTTTTATCTTCATCCAAATCATTGTGTTCATCGCCGCCAATGCTATAATAGTTGTTCTCTTCATCTTCGCTACCAATTTTCTCCATTGCGTCATCTAACTCCGCTCCGGGTACATCCAAATCTACACCGGACTCGTCGTAGTATTTTTCTTTATTTAAGCTTATTTCTTCTTTTTTGCTCAACGAAATATTCCCGGATATAGCATCGGGGTTAACATCTGTTATTTTAGTTGAATTATTATAAATGTCATCACTATCCGGATACGATACATAAGCATCGTTAGGATTATAGCTTGGTGAATTCACATCTATCTTTGATTTGTTTTTTTCTTCCATAAAAATAATTTTAAAAACAGTGTTACTAAGAATATTAAATTTCTTTTTAATTACTACTCTTTAATGTTGTGTTTTCTAATACAATAGGTTGTAATTTATTAATACTTTTAATCAATTCTATTTCGCATAAAATGTGTACTTCATCACTAACCATAAAGCCACCGGTTTCTAAAGTTGCATTCCAAGTTAATCCCCAATCGCTACGGCAAATTGTGCCTGAAATTTCAATCCCTGCTTTTTCATTACCCCAAGGGTCTTTTACAATACCACCAATTACAACATTCAATTTTATATGTTTGGTAATGCCTTTTATTGTTAAATCACCCCACATTTCATAGCCATCACCATTTTCAGCATTAATTATCGTATTTGAAGTAAAATTAATTTGTTTGTGATTTAAAACATCAAAAAAGTCTGGACTTTTCAAATGTTCATCACGTTTTAAATCACCGGTAGAAATAGAAGAAGGGTCAACCCATAAATCAATGTCAGCAGTTTTAAAATCTTTTTCTACACTTTTAATATCCGCATCAAAAGTTTTAAATGTACCCCTAACATGGGCAATCATTAAATGTCTTACTTTAAACCCAATTTCACTGTGTGTCTTGTCAATAGACCATTTTGTTTCTTTTGTCATTTTATTGTTTTTATATTTTTAAAAAAATTATAAAAATTTAATATTATATCTAAGCAACTGCCAATGCAGGAATATCTATGGAATACTTAGATTGGCAATGTTGAATATTATTTATTTTAAGGTAACTGAACTCTCTTGCTAACTTAGCCTGTAGTAGTCCTAATTGTTCTTCAAGTATCCCTTCTAATAACAAATTATCGTTGCCGGTAAGCAGGGCAAATTTTTGTTTCATTTTTCCTTTTTGTTCGTAATTATTTTCAGTTATTTTTAATATGTTTTGCATGATATTTTTTTGAGTTGTGAATTAATTTTCACACTGCAAATATCCGACCGATAACATCCAATATTGTTACAGAACTATATATAAAAGTTACAACATTCACATGTTGTGCTTAATAAAAAAAATGTGCTTATATAATCATATAGTCTATGTTTTTATTTTTGAATAATTAGAATATAACAAGCAAAAAGGTTATATAAGATATATAACAAAAAAACAAAGCACCATGCAGTTGCACAGTGCTTTGTTATAATAGACGCAAAAAATACTTAAATATGAGATGCATGTGTTTTTACATCTTCATTCTGGGCTTCTTGGGCATGCGCTACATGACCATGAGCTTTAAGTGTACTTGCAGCGGCTTTGTCATGATTGCCCGCTTCGTGGTGGTTTGCAGCCTCAATATGATGTTCCGCAGCTTTATCTAAATGTGCTGCCGCTTTTTTGTGGTTTTCAATACCTTTTTGATTGTCGGCAGTTGTAGGTGTTTTAGGTTGTGCAATTGGTGTTGTTGTAGTTGGCATTTTGGTAACAGGTGCTGCAACCGGTGTTGTTGAATTTAACATTTAAATTGAATTTAGTTTGTAACAGAATTGTTACAGTGCAAAGGTGGCTTACTTTGCCATGCTTAATGTTACACAACTAAAGGTATAAGTTACATGATTTACGGAGTTTTCTTAAAAAAAGTGTTCCACGTCTTAAAGACGTGGAACACATATCTATATTTATCCAAAATGTATCACGCTTTTATGTTAGGTACACTTATTTATTACATCCTGTCTTGATACCATTTCAATTCTTTTTCCATTTTTTTATAGCGGAAGATGGTTGTAATTATCTTTTGAAGTCGTGTAAATGCAGTTTCGCTTTTTACAACGTAGTCGAAAGCCCTATGGTGCATACAGTTGATAGCCACATCAATTTTATCTTGCGATGATAGCATAATAACAGGAATATCGGGATTGTAATTTTTAATTTTATCTAATGTATCCATTCCGTTCATAGCATTTTTATCAATACCGTCAAGGTGATAATCTAAAATAATTACATCAGGGTTATGATTTAAATATTGCATACAAAGCTCTCCGGTGGCATAGGTTTCTATATCAAAATCTGCATTTTGTAAAAAATCTATTTCCAATGACTTTAAAAACAATGCGTCATCGTCAACCAAAAAAAGCTTTATCTTCTCCTTATTCATAAATTGGTATTTTTTATTGCGTTAAACTCTTCCTCCAGCTCTCTACACGCCTGCACGCATATATTTTCAATTTGTAAAACCAAGTAGGGTATTCCTTCTGTTTCTTGCTGTGTACGTGCATATTCCTGTACTTTTTTTGCCATATTTTCGAAATCCACATTAATACCCATTATCGAAAACGAAGGTATCATTTTGTGTACTGCCGCCTGCAACGAATTCCAGTCTTGCGTCAACAAGCTTTTTTTCATAGTAGCTATCAGAGCAGGTGTTTGCTCCAAATAAAGACCTATCATCTCCAACATCAATTGTGGGTTAGATTTTGTGCGATGTACTAAATAATCCAAATCAATACATCGTAGTTTTTTATCGTGCATGGTATCATTTTGGGCATACTTTATTATAACAGGTTTTTTTACAAGATTTATAATTTTGCTATATAGAAGTCTTTCGTCAACCGGTTTTGCAATATAATCATTCATACCCACAGCTTTACATTTAGCTAAATCAACAGTCGTAACATCGGCAGTTAGTGCAATGATAGGTATTTTTGAATTCATACTGTTGCGAATATATTCTGTTGCCTCAAACCCATTCATTTCGGGCATTTGTAAGTCCATTAAAATAATATCATACGATTTTGATTGAAGTTTTTCAATTGCAATTTTTCCGTTTGATGCAATATCACGTTCGAACCCAAAATCATCTAAAACTGTTTTCATCAATAGTTGATTTAATGCAATATCTTCAACTACAAGCACTTTTATATTTTTTATATCAGTATCCAATTCTATAATTTCTGTTTCTATTTCGGCTTCTGCCTTGGTTTTTTCAAAACTGAGAATAAAACTGAAGGTAGAACCCTCATCAATTTTACTTTTCACTTTTATGCTACCCCCTTGTGGAATAACCAATTGTTTTACGATGGCAAGCCCTAATCCTGTACCCCCATATATCCTTGATGTGCCGCTTGACGCTTGTTGAAAATTTTCAAATATTCTATCTATTTTGTTTTCAGGTATGCCGATTCCGGTATCTGTAACGGCAAATTCAATGCTTACTTTATCAACATCTTCACTAATCATTTTTACGCTTACAGTAATTTTCCCTTTTGATGTAAATTTCACTGCATTGCTCACCAAATTTAAAATGATTTGATGCAAACGCACCGGGTCGCCAACTAATACATCGGGTATTTTGGTGTCGTACTCCCTTACCAATTCCAGATTTTTTTCCTGAATTTTTGTCTCAAACAAATGTAACATGGCCGATATAGATATAGCCATTTTGAAGGGTGTTTGTTCAAAGGTCATTTTACCGGCATCCACTTTTGCGAGGTCAAGAATATCGTTAATTAATACTATTAATGCATCGCCACTTATTTTAATAGCTGTAAGGTATTCTTTTTGTTTTGCTGTTAAATCGGTTTTCAAAACTACTTTTGTAAAACCTATAATAGCGTTCATAGGTGTACGAATTTCGTGGCTCATGTTCGACAAAAACTGCTGTTTCGATTTCACTGCTTCCTCTGCCAATCTTGTAGCACTTTCTGCCTTGTTTCTTGCATCATCTGCAAATACAGTTGCCAATTCTGCAAACACCTTTGCCTCTGTCAGTTCTGTTTCAAATCTTTTTTGTTCTGTAATATCCCGTGCCACTACAACTACACCAAGTACATTTCCCTGTCCGTCTTTATATACCGAGCCATTAAATAACACCTCTGTAAGCTTATGGTCTCTCATTGTAAGAGGGAAGTTGGAAACATAACCATTTGCAAATACCTGTTTATATCCTTCGCGGGCTTTATCTGGTTCGGTAAAATAATCGAAAAAGTCGGTACCAATTAATTTTTCACGCGATACCCCTGTTATAGTAACAGAGGCATAATTCAAGTCGGTGATTTTACCGGCAGTATTAATAGTAAACAAAGGGTCGAGGCTGGCTTCAATCAAACTTCTTGCATATTGAGATGCCAAACTTTGGGCTGTTACATCCCTTGCTACAATTACAACCCCCAATACATTTCCTTTACCATCTTTATAAATAGAACCATTAAACAATACATCTGTAAGTTTTCCGTTTTTGTGGCGTAAAGTAAGTGGAGCATCAGCAACAAAGCCATTTGCAAATACTTCCTGATATACTTGGCGTGCTTTTTGTGGCTCTGTAAAATAATCAAGAAAATCTGTACCTATTAGTTTTTTACGTTCAATACCTGTAATTCTCACAGTTGCCTCATTCATATCTGTAATTTTACCTTCGGTATTTATTGTTACCAAGGGGTCTAAGCTAGCTTCTATAAGACTTAATGAATATTGGGAAGCTAATTTTAAAGAATAGCTAAAGCTTTCAAGCTCTTTATTTGCAGCATCTAGCTTTTCTTTCTCCTTATTTTGAAAATCAAGTTCTATTCCTGCAATTACAAATTCTGCTGCACGTTTTTCCTTTTCTCCTGTTTGAAATACAAGTTCTTTATTAGCAATAACTAACTCATCTGCACGTTTTTCTTTTTCATTATTTTGAAACGCTAATTCTTTATTGGCGATAACTAATTCATTGGCACGTTTTTCTTTTTCATTATTTTGAAACGCTAATTCTTTATTGGCGATACCTAACTCGTCGGCACGTTTTTCTTTTTCATTATTTTGAAAAGCCAATTCTTTATTGGCAATACCTAATTCATCGGCACGTTTTTCTTTTTCATTGTTTTGAAAAGCTAATTCTTTATTGGCGATACCCAATTCATTGGCACGTTTTTCTTTCTCATCATTTTGAAATGCTAATTCTTTATTGGCAATATATAATTCATCGGCACGATTTTCCTTCTCTTTGTTTTGAAACGCTAATTCTTTATTGGCAATATACAATTCATCGGCACGTTTTTCTTTTTCTTCGTTCTGAAACGCCAATTCATTATTAGCTATAATCAACTCTTCGGCACGTTTTTCTTTTTCTTTGTTTTGAAATTCAAGTTCTTTATTTGCTGTCCTTAAGTCTTTAGCCCATTTTTGTTCTACAATATCGCGTGCTACAATAACAACACCCAATACTTTACCTTTTTCATCTTTGTAAACCGAGCCATTAAATAAAACATCGGTTAAATTGCCAGTTATATGGCATATAGTTAGCGGTGCATCTGCAACGGAACCTTTTGCAAATACTTCTCGATAAACTTCCCGTGCCTTTTGTGGTTCGGTGAAATAATCAAAAAAATCAGAACCGTTTAATTTATTACGAGTAAGTCCGGTTATATTAGCTAAAGCTTCATTGCAATCTGTAATTTTCCCTTCAATATTAATTGTAACCAAAGGGTCTAAACTGGCTTCAATTAAATTTCTTGCATAAGAAGCCCTTTTTTTCTCAGTAATATCGCGAGCAATTTTAGAAACACCTAAAATTTTCCCGTTTTTATCTTTCACCAAAGACACAGTGAGCGAAACATATACCTCTTCCCCAGACTTATTATATCTTACTGTTTCATAATTTTCTATTATTTCGTTTTTTGATATTTTTTTAATAAAATTTTGTTCTTCCTCTAAATACTCAGCTTTCATTATCAAAGAAATGTGCTTGCCAATTGTTTCTGATGCCGTATATCCAAACATTTTTTCAGCACCACGATTCCATGTTTTTATTATACCATCAAGAGATTTGCTAATTATAGAATCATTAGAATATTCCACTATAGCAGCCAATTCGATTAGTTCAAATTCTGTTTTCTTATGTTCCGAAATGTCTATAAGTGAAGTAAGGGCATATTTTTTGCCCTGAATAACAATGATTTGAACTGAGGATTGCGCCCAAAATGTTTCTCCATTTTTTTTTCGTACTAATAATTCACTGTTTAAAATATCCCTTTCCGTTGTCAATTGACTTATTTGTTTAGCACGGGTTTCAGGGTCAATTAAATTAATTTCGAGTGTCGTTTTACCTATAACTTCTTGTTTTGTGTATCCTGAATTGGCAAGAAAAGAGTTATTCACATATTGAAAGCGTGTTGTTTCCAAATCAGTGAAAATCATTCCAATGCTATTATTTTCAATAACTTTAAAAAACCATTCGTTAGTTTTATACAACTCTACTTGTAAATCTATCCCTACCATATTAATTGAGTATAACGTATTAAATTTATATTTTACCCTATTGATTACCTATATCCTCTATCGGGCCTCTTTTTTTATCTTTTAATTGTTTAAAATGCGAAGGAGTGAAGCCTGTAACTTTTTTAAATTGGTTAGATAAATGTGCAACACTGCTATAATTCATTTTCCAAGCAATTTCGGTTATATTCAATTCATCATAAATAATCAATTCCTTTATGCGTTCTATCTTGTGGGCAATAATAAACTGCTCAATGGTAGTTCCCTGAACTTCAGAGAATAAATTAGAAAGATAAGTGTAATTATGGTTCAATTTTGTGCTTAAAAAATCAGAAAAATTCACCCTAATTTCGTCATCGTCGCTGTTATGAACCATTTCTATGATGGTGGTTTTTATACGTTCTATTAAAACAGCTTTTTTATCGTCCATTAATTCAAGACCGGAGTTGGATAAAGCAATTCGGAGTTGCTCCCTCGTTTCCTGATTAATGTTTTCCATTATTTCTACTTCACCTAAATCTACAACTATAAAATGAAGCCCAAGTTTTTTCAACTCTTCTTTCACCATCATTTTACAACGTATGCTTAGCATGTATTTGATATATATTTTCAAATAAATTCTCTTTTTTGTAGATACATGCAAAGTTGAGTTAATAAAACCGTTAAAAGTTACATTACTTTATAAAAAAACTTACATAATTCACATGTTGTAAAGTATTTTATATAGAAAAGCCAATCAAATAAATGACTGGCTTTTTTGCGGTGTAGGCTCGACAGGGGAAATGTCGAACCAATTGTATGAAGATTTGATTGAAATTTATATGGTGGCGGAGAAATTAAAATTATAAATTTATCGTTTGATACTCCAATTGCAACCGTTATGTTGAACGGTATTTATAAATGATATTTATAGGATATTGAAATAAGGTTGTAAAACAAACTCCAATTGTATTTTATCTTTCAGAATTTTTTTTTGGATAGCCTCATTTTGATGAATTTTATACTTAAATTTTTTATTTGAAATAATTGGGGGCAAATAAATAAGGTTTAGGTTACTATGGTGCTCCCTAAAGCTCAAGATAGTCTCCTCAAATTTCTCACGCGCATCTTTTAGCCATGACCCATACGTGCCAGTTTTAATCTCAAAAAAGAGAATGTTATTGTCAAATATTAAAAATCCCTCGCATCTTTTTATTAAATGTTTTCGGGCATCCGGCACACTATCTGATGAAAATAAAATTGGCTCTCTGTTATCATTATCTAACTCATAATTGCCAGTTCTAAATATTTCGATACAGTAATCAATCGCTTTATATTGGACATTTTTACCATTGTTGTTTGTGATTTCAAAATCATTAGGTTGCTCGTTTGTTACTAATTGAGCTGGTATTCTATAACTTGAATTTGCATCACTAATACCAAATTGAACCAAATTAAAATTACTCATACACGGATGTATTTGTTGAAGACATCGTTCGTGCATGTTTGCACATGAATGAGTAAAAAAGTCTACAGGCATAAATCTTCAATTTTTAATAGGTCAGAAAATTTTTCATTTGTTCTCCCCAGTTCAAAATTCAATATATTTTCGTCGGATGGAAGACCTTTATAATTACCCAATAATTTTATGTTCCCATCTTTTTCGTCTAATTCATAAATCGCCAAATCTTCAGGATTTATAACTGATTTCAAGGGAACGATTTCTGCTACCTTAGCGTCCAATTCTGCTTCTTTATGTGCTTTTTTTATTTTTTCTAATAAATTATAAGCCTCTACGCAAAGGGTAATATCGTTTATTAAATAAGGACTGTGTGTAGTCATAATTAATTTATTGGAGGGTAAAATATTGTTAAACTCCAGCAAACTATTAAGCATCTCGTTTTGCGATAAAGGATAAAGGTTTTGTTCAGGTTCTTCTACAATATTAATAAATGCTGTCTTGTTAAATTTCTTTCCGATTTCAGATCGGGCAATTCGCTTTTGTTCTTCTGTTAGTCCGGGGGTTTCATTAATAGACTGCATCTCTATTCGAAATCGTTCGCTTTGTTCGCTAGTCATTTTTTTAGCATTTTCATTATCTGGTTTTACAGAATTTGCCATATATGATGATGTAATGTACATAGGAACCAATGATTGAAACCCACTTGAAGCCTCTGGCAATGTAATTTGGAAACCACCCTCTTTTCTTATATAAACTGTTTTGGTTGATTTGCTGTATTCAACATCAACATTGTTTATTGGTAATCGGACCAAGCCGTCCATTGCTTCTAAAGCTAAAGAATAATCTGTAATAAACTCTCTTAACGAATTTAATACAATATTAGTCTCTCTCCCTTCTCTGAAACTTCCAATAAAGTTCCTTTCCGCGGGCACATACATTATCTGTGGCAGGTCATAATTAGAATTTTTGTTCTTCTTTTGAACATGAAAGGCTCCATTGTAAAACTTAAAGTCGCACGAATCTCCCTCATATTCAATTTCTGTAGCGTAATTGTTAGTCAGTTGAGTACCAACAAAAGGTGAGAAATAGTTTTCTATTCTATGATAGGTCAGATATTGATTCCTAAATCTGTTATAAGTTTCAAAATACTTTGAGTCTCTATCACCCCTCGTTAACGCCTTTTCTATCCATGCTAAAGTAGAGAACAGCTTTGCAACAGTACTTTTTCCACTGCCTTGGTTGCCAATAAACATGGTGACTTTCTTTATTTCCATGAAGCCATCATTATCCAGAAAGCCCTCTTTAATTGGTCCGAAGTTTTTTATTCTGATTTTACTCATGGTTAAAATATTTATCGCGTAATTAGTAAGCCCTTGTTGAACCTAAGTTATTTAAAACAAAAATTAATTGACGCAAAATAACAAAAAAAGCCAATCAAATAAATGACTGGCTTTTATATTGGTAGCGAGAACAGGGATCGAACCTATGACCTTCGGGTTATGAGCCCGACGAGCTACCGCTGCTCTATCTCGCGAGTTGACTGCAAAGATACACACTTAAACGTTACGAAACAAAAAAGAAAAATTATATTTAGCTCCAAAACGTTAATATAAAACCAATCCGTTTTTATTTGTATTTATTTCATCGCAAATAAATACAAATTATATCTAATGTGAAATTTATTTAGATAAGGTTGTAACTTTACACCTCATGCAAAACAAATTTCAATCGGGCTTTGTAAATATTTTTGGTGCTCCCAATGCAGGGAAATCAACGTTGTTAAATGTTTTACTCGGCGAAAATTTAGTAATTACTTCCCCTAAAGTACAAACAACAAGGCACAGAATTTTAGGTATTCTTAATGAACCTCAATACCAAATCGTTTTTTCGGACACTCCCGGTATTATAGACCCAAAATATAAACTGCACGAGAAAATGATGGCACAAGTAAAAAGTGCTTTGGAAGATGCAGATGTTGCAATACTAATGCACGATATAACCCGCCCACCCGAAGATCTAGATAGTATTGTAAACACCCTTCATTTAAAAGTACCTACACTGCTTTTATTAAATAAAACGGATAAGCTGGAAGATAAAAGTAGCTTACAAGCTGTAATTGATAGTTATAAAAGCAAATATCCTAATTGGGAAATTTTGGCTATTTCTTCTAAAAAACAAGTAAATACTGATAAGATAATACCATTGATACTCAGCTTTTTACCCGAAGCACCACCCTACTACTCTCAAGAAAATATTTCAGACCGGTCTGAACGTTTTTTTGTTTGCGAGCTGATACGTGAACAAATTTTTGCTTTATTCGAAGAAGAAATTCCTTACCATACTGCTGTGATTATTCAAGCTTTTGAAGAAAAAACTACACTGAATGTGATTAAAGCAGAAATTATTGTTAGCAGAGAAACACAAAAAGGTATTCTTTTAGGTAAAGGTGGTAGTATGATTAAACAATTAGGTATCAATTCAAGAAAAAATATTGAAGAATTTTTACAAAAAAAGGTTCATTTAGAATTATTTATCAAAGTGCGTCCCAAATGGCGCGATAACGAATTGTATTTAAAGGAATATGGTTACAATTGATGAAAGACTGGCTGTAATACAACCATTACATAAATTTTGGTATAAAGGTAAGGTATTGGGCATAGATGTTTTAAGGCTCGATTTAATACACCCCATCGTATCGGGGAATAAGTGGTTTAAACTTAGATTAAACTTAGCTAATGCAGTTGATGACGGATTTAAAACCGTTCTTACTTTTGGTGGTGGCTACTCAAATCATTTGGTCGCAACTGCTTATGCAGCAAAAAAATTTAATATTCCTGCTGTAGCAATCGTTCGTGGAAAGTATGATAAGCTTACCCCTACCTTACAATCTTGTGTAGAATATGGTATGGAATTAATATTTGTAACACAAGAAGAGTATAAAAATAATGAACAACCGGACTGGATACGGCAAATGGCAGCCCATTTTGATGATATATATATAATACCTGAAGGTGGTGCCAATGAACTTGGCAGAACAGGTGCCGGACTAATGGATAGATTTATTGACAAAAATTATACCCATATTGCCATTGCAGTTGGCTCTGGTACTACTTTAATAGGGCTAAGAAATAAGTTAAAAAGGCAGCAATATATTATTGGTTTTGTGCCCATGAAAGAAGGTAAATATATGGAACAATCAATAAATAAACATTTAGACAAAAATAAGAATACCAATTGGCATTTGCAGGATGAATGGCACTTTGGTGGTTTTGGCAAATGGAATAAAGAGCTAATTACATTTATGAATGAATTTTATGATTTAAATAAAATACCACTTGATATTGTATATACATCAAAAATGATGTATGGATTAAATCAATTATTATTAGATAATTATTTCATTTCTACCGATAAAATACTTTGCATACATTCCGGAGGTTTGCAAGGCAATATATCGGTACAAAAAGATTTAATATACTAACTTTTTTTATTTATATTATTATAAAATAAAATGGAAAAGTAAATAAAAATATTAGAAAAACTATACATGCTATTACTTCACCTATACCAAAAATTAACCCTAATAAAGCTCTGTCTTGCTCCCTACCCGACCTACTCCCTAAACCCCTAATACCATGTATAATAGCTAAAATACCCAACGGCCAGAAAAACAGACCCCACATAGCCCAAAACATAGCACGCATTCCTTCTCCTCGTCTCCAGTCCCGTCTGCCATCACCATATTGATAGAGTATATTCAATTTATTGTTATTATTAGTAATAATATTTGTACAGGTACTATTAGACATGTCTAACCCTCTATTATCCTGTTCAATACTATCAATTACAGTAACAGTATTCTTTAATATTGGGAATGCAGCATATACGTTACTGGCATAAAAAAATAAAAATGCTAAAAACAAAATGATTTTTTTCATATATAATATTTTAAAAAAATTATTAATTTTACTATTGAAATAGACTAAATCAATAAAGAAAAGTTTGCTTCATTTTTATATTCCTATAATATTAACATATTATTTTATTGTTTATTGCGTTTGTTTTTTAAATTAATAATTGTTTTTAATAAAAAAGAAGAACTTAAAAACCAATTTATCTTTAATAATAATAAATTTTATATTCTTAAAATAAGACTATTTTTTGTTTTTTTGTACTTTATAATTGTTTGTTTATAAACAATATAATGTAAATCTTTCTCTAATGAACAAAGTACTCGTTTTATTCTTTTGTTTGCTAAGCATTATGGTATCAGCAAAAGAACAATTTAATAAAAAACACAATAACGTATCGGATACTATTAAAGAAAACGACCCTTACTTTTCACAATGGCAACGTATTGAAAACTTTCTTGAAAACTCAAAACCTAAATCTGCGGTCTCCATATTAGATAGTATTTATACAATAGCTAAAGCACATAATGAATCAATAATGATGCTAAAAGCCCAATTTTATTATTTAAGAATTATACACGATACCTCTGAAAATAATGAATTAGATTTAATTAATTATGCAGAAAAAAATGCTAAAGAAGACAAATTTCCTAATAATGCAGTTTGGCAAAGTATAGCAGCACAACTATATTGGAATTATTACCAAAGACATAAATATACTATTCTTAATTATTCTAAAATAAATAAAGATGTAAAAATTGAAGAGATAGAACAATGGGATGCAAAACGATTTTTTGATAAAAGTGCTTCCTTATATATGCGTTCTATTGCAAGAAGTGAAGAGCTGAAAGGATATAATTGTTCACAATTTAATCCCGTTTTAATTGAGGGTGAAAATACAGCATTATTACGTCCTACCCTATTTGATTTACTTGTGTACCGTGCAATTGATTTTTATAATAATGATGAAAAAGATTTAATAAACCCTCTTAAAAAGTTTGAGTTAGCCGACTCATTTGCATTTGCAACAAAAAATAAATTCTTAGAACATAAATTTGAAACCAATGACCTAACAAATTTACAATGGCTGGCTTTGCAATGGTATAAGCAATTACTTAAATTTCATGAAACCGACACAACAGAAGATGCTCTAATTGATGCTGATTTACACCGATTAGACTTTGCATATACGCATTGTGTACTTACCAATAAGAAAAATTTATACATGGATGGCTTGCGAAATATAGAATTCCGTTACAGCTTAAATGCTCTATCAGCAATGGCATCTTATAAAATTGCTTTATTAATGTGTAATATAGAAGAACCGGAATCTATTTTGAATTCCCAAAACAACAATACACCAAATTATATAAAAATAAATTATTCAGCAATCGTTCAAAAATTAAAAAATATAATTATAAATTATCCAAATAGTGAAGGGGCTATTAAAGCTATAACGCTATTGTATTATATTGAAAAACAAAGTTTATCTTATGAAACAGAACAAATAATTTTGCCTAATGAAGCCTCAAAAATAGTAGTAACTTATAGAAATACCCCTAAAATATGGGTAAGAGTAATACAGATACCGAATAATTTATATGCTCAAAAAAAAGGAAACTACAATTTAGAAAAATGGTGGCAAACACAATTAACAAAAACGCCTATTTATAATTTTGACGTTGCTCTCCCTTCTTATAATGATTATTATGGGCACACAACCGAAATAAAAATAGATTCTTTACCGATTGGTACTTATGGTATTTTAATTTCTAATAATAAAGACTTTAACGTAGATAGTGCTAATATAGTTGCTTGCGATTTTTTACAAGTATCCAATTTGTGTGTTGTAAGTAGTTCGGGTTCTAAAGATAATTTTATTTTAAATAGAAAATCAGGCGAACCAGTGAAAAAAGTAAGGGTTACCAAATACTTTGATAATAAAAAAGCAAAAGGAAAACGTGAAAAGGTGTTTACTAAAGAGGATGGTTCCTTTTCTTTTAAAAATTCGCATGATGCTAATTATTTTTATGGTAATATAATTGCTACCAAAAATAAAGATACCGTATTAGAATCGTTCAATACTTATAATTCAAATATTGAGAAATCGGAGACTGAAACAACCACTTTCTTCTTTACAGACAGGGCAATTTACAGACCCGGACAAACCGTGTTTTTTAAAGGTATAATTGTAAAACATAACGATAATGGTAAGATTTTAAAAGTAGCAGCAGGATTAAAAACAACTATTACATTTGATGATGTAAATGAAAATCAAATAGATTCATTAGAATTAATAACGAATGATTTCGGTTCATTTACTGGTAAATTTGTGATACCCGAAAATGTACTTACAGGTAATTTCGAAATTGAGAATGAAACCGGACATACAACTATAAAGGTTGAAGAATATAAAAGACCTAAATTTTCAATTGAATTCTTACCGGTAAAGGACGAAATAAGAGTATTTGAAAATGTGAGTATTAAGGGTGTAGTTACGTCCTATTCCGGTAGTTTTATGGATGAGGCTAAAGTCAAGTATTCGATTACTCGGAATGGAAATAATCATAGTTATTGGAAAAAGAATGATGAAATGCCGGATTGGTCAAGTGAAGAGATAGGTATGGGCGAATTACTAACAGATAAAGCAGGGAAATTTACAATAGCTTTTAAAGCAACGCCGGACAAAAACGTATCTAAAAAAAACAATCCTGTTTTTTCTTATACAATTAAAGTTGATGTTACAGACAAAAGCGGTGAAACTCATCATGCAGAACAATCTATAAATGCCGGCTATACCACTTTGGTTTTAGAAGATGCCATTGAAGATAAAGGTACAACAGATAAGTTTGACTCTTTAAATATGGTAACAACAAATACCAACGGCGAGTTTGTATCTTCAAAAGTGAATATTCAAATCTTTCATCTAAAATTGCCTGAAAAAATATACAGAAAAAGGTTATGGGAAAAACCGGAGTTCTATTTAATGGATTCTATCGAATTTAGGAATTATTTCCCTAACGATGAGTATAAGGATGAAAACAATTATAAAAATTGGGAGAAAGAACTATTGGTATTAGATACTTTTTTTATTACCAATAACAGTTCCCTTTTACAGGTAAAACCGGAAACATGGAAATATAATGGGTATTATATTATAGAAATGAATACGAAAGATAAATATGGCACTCCTATTTATCATAAAAAATATGTTGAAATATGGGATACTAAAAATAGTAACAATATTATTGACCCCTTGTTGGTAATACCCTATAAGAACTATTTAATTCCGGGTGATTTAGCTGAATGTGATGTAGTATCCGGTTTCGAAAAAGGAAATATTTTACAATATGAACAATTAATGTATGATAATACCACTAAAACATGGTTAGAAATTGAAAACAATAAACGAGTAAGTTGGTCTAAAAGCATTGAAGAAACAGATAGAGGTGGAATTATGGTTAGTTATTTTATGTTAAAAAATAATCGGTTTTATTATGAAAACATTAAATTCGAAATACCATGGTATAATAAAAAGCTTGATTTAAAATGGGAAACCCATAGAGATAAATTACAACCGGGAGAAAAAGAAAAATGGACCCTAAATATAAAAGGCGAAAAAGATAATAAGGAAACAAAAGAACTTTTGGTGTCTATGTATGATGGTTCATTAGATGCAATAGAACTACATTGGTGGGGAGCTTATAATAATTATGAATATTTACTTAATGAAAACAACAGTAAATTTAGTCTTTTTACTGATATTTCTTCAACAAAATCTGCTTATCTATTAGGGAAAAGCAACAATTTTATCAATTCGGAATTTCATAAAAATTATTCTAAGTTTTTAGTAGAAAATTATAATATCGGAACAGTAAATAATTTAACTTATGGATGGAACTATAAATTAGAAAGTGATTCTGTTTCCAGCGGAATAATAAATATTAGTGGTGCAAGAACAAATACGTCAAAATTATATGTGGTTGACGGTGTTGCAGTACAAAATGTAAAAAAGACTCTAATGGCAATTTCAGCAATGCCAACAACGCAAGTAAAATATGTAATTCCAACACCTGAAAATAATCTCCAATCTAAAACCATAAAAAATAAAGATAAACAAAACGAAGAAAATTCAATATTAAATAAAATAAATATTCGTAAAAACCTAAGTGAAACAGCCTTTTTTTATCCACAACTAAGAACAGATGACAGTGGGAATGTAAAATTTGAATTTACAATGCCTGAGGCACTTACTGAATGGAAATTAATGGCTTTTGGGCATACAAAAGATTGGGCTACAGGCTTATTGTACGGTAAAATTAAAACACAGAAAAATATGATGGTAATACCCCATTTACCTCGTTTTTTAAGACAAGGTGATACAATTGCAATCAATTCAACTATCAGCAATTTAACAGATAGTACTTTGTTTGGTACTACCGAGTTACAAATAATAAACACCAAAAACAATGCAAACATTACAACACTGTTTTTAGGCAACAATACAACAAAACAGTTTGAAGTAAACCCAATGCAAAGTACCAATGCACAATGGAAATTGTATATTCCGGAAAACATAGAAGAACCTATAATTATAAGAATAGCTGCAAGTGCCGGAAATTTTACGGATGGTGAAGAAAATACATTGCCTATATTAAGCAATAAAACATTAGTAACCGAAACAGTTCCGGTATATGTAAATGGCAATAATGCTAATAGCTATCAGTTACCCAACTTACTAAATTCCGAGAATTCAAAATCTTTAAGAAATTATGGACTTACATTAGAATATACATCCAACCCGGCATGGTATGCGGTACAGGCATTACCTTACCTTATGGAATTTCCACATGAGTGTGCAGAACAAACTTTTAATCGTTTTTATGCAAATGCACTTGCTAATAATATTACGCATCTCTCCCCTAAAATAGAAGCAATTTTTCATAAATGGGAAACAGAAGACACTGCCACTCTACTATCTAATTTAAATAAGAATGAAGAGTTAAAGACAGCAATCATAGCCGAAACACCTTGGCTTATGGATGCAAAAAATGAGACAGAACAAAAACACAGAATTGCAAGTCTATTTGAAACATCTAAACTTAAAAATTCACTTACCACAACTTTAAATAAACTTAAAGAAATGCAAAATGAAACAGGTGGTTTTGCATGGTTTAAGGGTATGGATGATGATAGATATATTACACAATATATAACTACAGGTATTGGTAAATTGCAACATTTTGGAGTAACTAATTTAGATAATTTAAATTCAATATCAAAGAATTCTTTGGCGTTTTTAGACTTAGAACTAAACAAGAACTTTAAAGAACTATTAAAAAACAAAATAGATACAAGTACACAACAGATTGGAAATGAGGATGTACAGTACTTATATACACGCAGTTTTTTTAATAACGAAAAAATAATACCGAATAATTTACCTGCATATAATTATTTTTTGCACCAGGCAAAACAATATAGACATTCGTTTAATAAATACATGCAAGGAATGATTGCACTTACCTTATTTAGAAACGGAGACACGTTAACAGCAAAAGATATACTTGACGGTTTAAAACAAACGGCGCATAGAAACGATGAAATGGGTATGTATTGGAATCAACCCGGTGAGAGTTATTGGTGGTATGATGCTCCTATTGAAATAAATTCTTTAATGATAGAGTGTTTTAACGAAATTAATAGAGATACAGAAACCGTAAATGCACTAAAAATAAATTTATTAAAAAACAAGCAAACAAACTGTTGGCAAACAACAAGAGCTACTGCCGATGCCTGCTATGCCTTATTATTAAATGGAAGCGATTGGCTAAGTAAAGAACCGGAAGTAAATATAACATTAGGAAATGAAATCACTAATAGTACATCTTTAAAAAAAGAAGATGGTAGCGGCTATTATAAAATTAATTATAAAGCAACTGATATAAAACCGGAAATGGGAAATATAAAAATAACTGTAAAAAATAATGAGCAAAGTACCTCTTGGGGGGCTGTTTATTGGCAATATTTTGAAAATTATGATAAAATAAAAGCTGCAAATACTCCTTTAATAATAAAAAAACAATTATTCAGAAATAGAAATACTATGAAAGGTGTAGAATTAGACCCTATAACAGATAGTAGTATATTAAATGTAGGTGATAAAATTACAATAAGAATTGACGTTAGTGCAGCACGAAACATGGAATACATACATTTAAAGGATGTTCGTGCTTCGTGCTTCGAACCCATAAATGTATTTAGTGGTTATTTGTGGCAAGATGGTATGGGATACTATCAAACTACTAAAGATGCTTCTTCAAATTTCTTTATAAATAAGTTAAAAAAAGGAAAATACACATTTGAGTATTCAGTCTATGTGGCGCAATCGGGAGATTTTTCTAATGGTATTGCTACCATACAATGCATGTATGCACCTGAATTCAGTAGCCACACCGCAGGTAACAGAATAAAAGTGAAAGAAAAATAAAAAATATTTTTTATTTAAAAATACATAATAATAGTTAACAAAGTAAATCTATATGTACTAAATATGAACATCTATGACTACTTTAGCACCCAAAACATAGTAGAATGAAGTTACTTGAAAATAAGATTGCACTTATTACAGGTGCAAGCAGAGGAATTGGAGAGGCAATAGCCCTAAAATTTGCAGAACAAGGGGCTAATATAGCATTTACATATCTATCATCGGAAGAAAAAGCTTTAGAGCTTGAGAAAAAACTAACCGGCTATGGTATTAAAGCCAAAAGTTATAAAAGCAATGCAGGTAATTATGAAGCAAGTGTGCAATTGGCAGCCGATGTGATTAAAGAATTTGGAACAATTGATATTTGTGTAAATAATGCCGGTATTAGTAAAGATAATTTATTAATGAGGCTTACTCCTGAACAATGGGATGATGTAATGCAGGCAAATTTAAAAAGCGTTTATAATCTTACACGTCAGGTAATAAAACCAATGATGAAGGCAAGAAACGGTTCTATTATCAATTTAAGTTCTATTGTTGGTATGAAAGGTAATGGTGGGCAAAGTGCTTATGCAGCATCTAAAGCGGGAATAATAGGCTTTACAAAAAGTATTGCACAAGAATTAGGCAGCAGAAACATAAGATGTAATGCCATAGCACCCGGATTTGTAGAAACAGATATGACACACTATTTAAAAGACGGAGGCGGAGAAAAATGGTTTGAAAAAATACCTTTGGGTCGTTTTGGGCAACCAGAAGATATTGCAAATGCCGCTCTTTTTTTAGCAAGCGATATGAGTACTTATGTAAGCGGACAAGTATTAAGTATATGTGGCGGTATGAACATGTAATTACAACACATAACAATAAAACATCAACAAATAAAAAATATCAATATTAATAATTAAAATAAACGAAATAAATGCAGAAAATACAAGCTGCCATAACTGGTGTAGGCGGATATGTTCCTGATTATGTACTTACAAATGCAGAATTAGAAACGATGATGGAAACAACCGATGAGTGGATAACATCGAGAACAGGAATAAAAGAACGAAGAATATTAAAAGGTGAAGGCAAAGGCAGTAGCGATATGGCTGTTGAAGCAATTAAAAATCTTTTAAGTAAGAAAGGTATTAGCCCTAAAGATATTGAACTGGTTATATGTGCAACAACTACACCCGATATGCAATTTCCGGCAACTGCAAATATAATATGCGATAAAGCCGGAATGACTAATGCTTGGGGTTTTGACGTAAATGCTGCTTGTAGTGGCTTTATTTTTGCTCTTACTACTGCATCTCAATTTATTATTAGTGGCAGACACAAAAAAGTTATTGTTGTAGGTGTAGATAAAATGAGTTCTATTATGAACTACGAAGATAGAGCTGTATCTATTATTTTTGGTGATGGTGCAGGAGCCGTTTTACTTGAGCCTAATGAAGAAGGATATGGAATTGTTGATTCTATTTTAAAAACAGACGGCAGTGGCAGGGTGTTTTTGCACCAGAAAGCAGGTGGGTCTGTAAAGCCGGCAAGCATTGAAACAGTAATGAATAAAGAACACTATGTTTATCAAGAGGGTCAAGCTGTTTTTAAATTTGCTGTAAAAAACATGGCAGATGTTGCAGCAGAGATAATGGAACGTAATAATTTAACCTCAGATTCTGTAAATTGGTTAGTTCCGCATCAAGCAAACAAACGAATTATTAATGCCACAGCAGACAGAATGAAATTACCAACAGAGAAGGTAATGATTAATATAGAAAAATTCGGAAATACTACAAATGGTACATTGCCGCTTTGTATGTGGGAATGGGAAAATAAACTACATAAAGGAGATAATATCATTTTAGCTGCTTTTGGCGGGGGATTTACATGGGGTGCAACATATATTAAATGGGCATACGACTCAATTACATAGATACAAATATTTATATATTATATTTGAAATATTAAATTGTAATTTATAACCATTTGTGAAAATAATCCAAACGTTAATCATTTTGAAATTATGAATTATAATAGTATCATTGCAAAAATTTAATGATTATTTTGTTTTAATTTTATGTTAAAAAATAACAAATATGTTGGCGCATTTTCAAATATAATTATATATGCTCTATATACGTTTGTTTTTTTCTTGCTTCCATCCACAACAAATGCAAAAAAGCAAGGCAGAGCTTTGATAGATTCTTTATATCAGCAAATTGCGACAGCCAAAGAAGATAGCAATAAAGTAAAATTACTTAATGATATTTCAATAGAAAATTACACAATAAATCCGGATGAAGGAATAAAGTATGGTAATGATGAACTTTTTTTAGCAGAAAAATTAGTTTGGGAAAAGGGCAAAGCTATGGCATACAATGCACTCGGACTAAACTATGAAGCAAATAAGAATCATGAGAAGGCATTAGATTATTATTTTAATGCATTAAAAATAAATGAGAAAATTGGATATAAATATGGTATTGAATTTAACTTAGGAAATATAGGGCAGGTTTATAATAATGAATGTGAATATCCGAAAGCCATAGAATATTATTTTAAAGCCTTAAAAATATGCGAAGAGTCGGGTTTTAAAATAGGTATTGCAAGAAATTTAGGGAATATAGCATTAGTGTATCAAGCAATACAAGACTATCCCAAAACATTAGCATACAACCACAAAGCACTAAAAATACTTAATGAAAAAGGTGATAAAATAGGTGTAGCCAGAACGCTTGGAAACATTGCAAATGTTTATAATGCACAAGCAAAATATGATAGTGCATTAGCCTATTATGAAGATGCAAATAAAATATATTTTTCTCTAAGCGACAGTAATGGTATTACTGTAAATTTAGGAAATATGGGGCAGGTATATCAAAACCAAAAAAATTATTCAAAAGCACTTGAAACTTATTTTATAGCTCTAAAGCAATCCGAATTAATTAAAAATAAGTTTTATCAATATAATAATTTAGGTAATATTGGTGAAGCATACTATTTAATAGCCAAAGATTCAACCGGATTAATAATACCGGATAAAAAGATTTCTGAAAGTAAAGAAGATAATTTACAAAAAGCAATATCTTATTTAAAAAAAGGAGTTGATGGCTGTAAGAGTATTAATGATTTAGACGGAACATTAGAATTTAGTAAGTATGAAGCAGATGCCTATAAATTAGCAAGAAATTATAGTGAAGCATTATATTATTATAAACAATACACATTAATTAAAGATTCTGTTTATTCAATAGAAAGAATAAAAGAAATAACTTTATTAGAAACAAAAAGGGAATTGGAATTAAAAGATAAACAAATTGCAATAGACAAAATTGATTTGGCTAAAAAAAGAACAGAGGATTTATTTTCATTAGCAGGTTTAGTAGTATTACTTTTAATAATTGGTTTAATGGTAAGAAGTTATAATAATCAAAAAAAATCGAACCAGCTATTAGTTGATTTAATAAAAAAACATCCTGAATTAAATTTTGATATTGATAAAGATAAAATATAGTATATTTACTATAATAAATAATGTAAAAAAGAAAAACAGCTATAATTAAAAATGGTAAATAATAACAAAATAAAAAATAGTATCAGCTGCAATTTATTGCCGTTTTTTATTACTATTATTTTTTTATTTTTTGCTATTCAATCTTTTTCTCAAAAACATGGAAAAATAAAAATAGATTCTTTGTTACAGGTATTAACAACACTAAATGAAGATACAAATAAAGTACATATATATAGGCAGTTATGCTACGAGTATAGTGGTATCAATCCCGATGAAGGGTTTAAATATGGTAATTTAGGTATAGAATTGGCAAATAAATTAATGTGGAATAGAGGTAAAGCAATGATATTAATGAACATTGCTATTAACTATAAGCAAAAAGGAGACTTTAACTCTGCTTTAGAATATAATAATCGTTCATTAAAATTATTTGAGGAATTAGGTATAAAGAGAGGTATTGCAGGAGTATATGGAAATATTGGTGATATTTATTTAAATAAAATAGAATTAGATAGCGCTTTAATTGCTTATAATAATGCTATATTAATATTTGACATAATAAAACAAAACGGACAACAAAACAATGAAGACAAGAAAATTATGGTAAGACTGTATAACAGTCAAAATATTGCGTATTTAAATAAAAGCAAATATAAAGAAGCTTTAGCTGCCGATTTTTCTGCATTAAAGTTAAATGAAGAAATAAATGATAAAGCTGCAATTGCATATTCTAACATAAATATAAGTTTGGTATGCGAACGACAAGGGCAATTTGATAAAGCTTTAGAATATAACAATAAAGCTTTAAATATATTAATTGAATTAAAAGACAATAATAATATTGCAAAAGTTGATGGAAATATTGCAAATGTATATTTAGGTAAAAACATTTTTGACAGCGCCTTAGTATATTACAAAAAAGCAATAAGTATTTATGAAAGTAATGGTGATAAAAATGGGATTGCTGTAAATTTTGTAAACATAGGTGAATTATATAAAAAAATAAACAATTACCCCAAAGCATTAGAATCTTATTTTGATGCACTAAAACTACTTGAAGAATTAAAAGATGTAGAAGATATTAAAATTTTGGAAGGAAATATTGGCGATACTTACCTATTGATTGCAAAAGATACAAGTAGTAATGATAATATAGGACCTTTAGTACCAAAAGGTAGAACTGCTATTCTTAACAAGGCAATTGAATATTTAAATAAATGTATTGCAGGTTGTAAAGAGAGTGGAGATATTGCAGGTGTTAGTGAATATAGTCAATATCTATCTGAAGCTTATAAATTATCTGGTAATTATGCTGCAGCATTAGATAATTTTATACTATCTACTACTTTAAAAGATTCTATTAATTCTATAGATAATAAAAAAGAATTAACTAAACAAGAAACACAGGCAAAAAAAGAAATTGCTGACAAACAAATACAATTAGATTTATTGACAATTGAAAAGAAGAAAAATGAAGACTACTTTTTATATGCCGGTATTGTAGTTTTATTATTTGTAATTGGTTTAGTACTCAGGAGTAATATTAAACAGAACAAATCGAATAAAATTATTACGAGAGAAAAAAATCGTTCAGAAGAATTATTACTAAACATTTTACCATCGGAAGTTGCTGAAGAATTAAAAGATAAAGGCAGTGCTGAGGCTAAATTCTTTAATGAAGTAACTGTATTATTTACAGACTTTGTTGGTTTTACTACAGTGGCGGAAAGAATGACACCACAACAATTAGTAAATGAATTAGATGGTTGTTTTCGTGGTTTTGACCACATAATGGGTAAATATAATATTGAAAAAATAAAAACCGTGGGTGATGCCTATTTAGCTGTATGTGGTTTACCATTACTAAATGAAAATCATGCAGAAAATGTTGTAAATGCAGCTATTGAATTAAGAGAATTTATGGCAGAAAGAAAAAAACAACTTGGAGACCTTACGTTTCAAGTAAGAATAGGGGTACATAGTGGTAGCGTTGTTGCCGGCATAGTTGGTGTAAAAAAGTTTGCTTATGATATTTGGGGTGATACGGTAAATACTGCTGCAAGAATGGAACAAAATAGCGTTGCAGGTAAAATAAATATTTCTGAAGTTACTCACGAACTTATTAAAGATAAATTTGAATGCACATATAGAGGCAAAATACAAGCAAAAAACAAAGGGGAACTAAGTATGTATTTTGTAGAGAATATATTAGTTACAGAGACTGAATTAGTTTAATTAATTAAAGTTTTTATTTCACATAATGATTAAACAAATATTAAATATAAAAAATATATCTTATAAGTTTTTGTTTATCTTTATAATCAGTATATTATTTACAATACCTAATACTTTTTCTCAAAAAAAAACAACTCTTTACAACAATACTGCTATAAGTGCAACAAATGAAAATTTAAGAAAAAAGGATTCTCAAATAGTAAATAATGCACCTATAACCGAAACCTACATTAAATCATTATTTTGGATTTTCAGCAAAGGTGTCTTTGGTGGCATTTTATCTGTATTTACCCCATATGTATATGCTTTATTACCAATTACTGTGGGTTATTTAACATTAAGAAGTCGAAAAAAAATAGATGGAAAATTAAATATTTTTATATATACACTCTCTATTTTTGTAATATTCTCATTGTTAGGTTTATTTATAATAGGTATTAATTATTTAATAGGACATAAAAACCTAAAATTATTATATAGTAATTGGATATTTAATTTAATATTTTTCAGAATATTTATTGTATTAGGTTTTTCTTTTTTAGGTGCATTCGAAATAAAACTACCAGCCAGATGGGCACTATTGACAGATGCAAAAGCACGAAAAGGAAATTTTTGGAGTATTTTTAATATGGCACTTACCTTGCCCATAGTAACATTTTCTTCAACCGGCCCCATTGTAGGTTTAGTATTAGTAATGGCAAGTGATGGTGGTTCTTGGGGTCCATTAGTAGGAATGCTTGGATTTTCATTAGGTCTTTCTACACCATTTCTATTTCCGGTAATAATAAATTTTATTGCTTCTTCTATTGCTGTTTTAAATCAAGTAAAAGTAGTTTTAGGTTTATTGTCTGTATTGGTAAGCTTTAAATTTTTATCAATTGCCGTAATTAAATTAGGGTGGAATGAAATATTTGATCGAGAATTATTTATTGGACTATGGGCAATTTTATGCATTGTGTTAGGTTTATATATGTTAGGCAAGCTAAAATTTTCAAATGATTATGTAGTTACTCGCAATAATCATAATCAAGAATTTGTTACACTTTCCAGATTATTTATTGCAATTGCATCTTTTGTGTTAGCAATATATTTAATACCGGGGATTTTTGGAGCCCCCTTAAAAGGTATAAGTGGTTTCTTGCCCTCTTTTACGAATTAATATCACTTTATTGATTTTTTAGCTGTTGATAATAATTAGGGTCTATTTGTGAAAAGCCTTTTGTTTTTGACATTTCTATATCTTTTAGTGCCAAAACCTTATTCCCCTTTAACCAATAGCATTGAGACCTTAAATAGTAGGTCTCTCCCCTATCCGGCATCATTTCTAATACTTTATTATAATCTTTTAATGCATCATCATATTTGTTTTTTGCAACTAATATTCTTGCTCTATTTTCATAAGGTATAAAATTATCAGGATTTTGGCTGATAGCTACTGCATATTCAAACAAAGCAGAATCATTTTTACCTATAATATTTAAAAAATTAGCATAATTACTATGCCCATCAGAATTAATCGGTTTAAGCTGTAAGCCGGTACGAAAGCAGAAAGCCGCAGAATCGTAGTCTTTTTTAATGCAATAAACTACACCCATACCCATATAAATAGGCTCTAGGGATGTAACATCATTTTTAGCATATTTTAATGCTTTAAAATAAGATATTTTAGCATCATCTATTAAGCCATAGTTGCGTTGTAATTCTGCAATACTTATTATTGGATTTATATAGTCAGGCTTTTTAGCTTCAGACATTTTAAAATAGTACATACTGCTATCTCCATATATTTTCTTTTCATTCATAGCAGTAGTATTTTCAAATCTTGTATAATATTCTTGCCCCATATAGTAATATGCGACCGGGTTATCGGGATGCTTTTGAATCTCATCATTCCATAAACTAATAGAATCGTACCAGTCTTTACATCTTTCTGTAGTCATAAAACCGAGTACAATTGAATATATAAGTGTTAAGGACAAAGCAATTTTCCCTAAGAGTATTTTATTTTTAGATTCAAATAATTCAGAAATCGACCAACCAATAATAATAAAAAAGCCCAAATAAGGTATATACCCATACCTATCAGACATTATACAACCACCAACAGGGATAAATTGCAATAACAATACTATATTTATCAGAAAAAACAAAAAGCCAAAAATTATCATAGTATTTTTTCGTGCATACTTCCAAATTAAAAATAAGACAGCTAATACGAATAGTATATATATAAAATAGATACCCGGCAAAGCATTATTTACTTTCTCAGGATATGGGTAAAAATTACACAGTCCAATCGGTAGTATTGCTTTCCATATATAGGTAATGAGTGCATAATTACCTAATGCTAATCGTTCTATTGGGGTATAAGTAACATCTAAAGTACCCAATGCACCTACCTGTTTTTGAGCGGTAATAGATAGTAAACCAAAAAGAAGAGATAAAGCAAAATGAGGAATTTTTTCAATGAGCAAAAATATATTTATTTTTCTCTTTTCAAAATAATCTATAAGTAATAAAATTACAGGTAGGGTTACACCCACTGATTTTGATAATAATGAAATTGCAAAAAAGATAATAACAGCTATGTACCAAAAAAATCTTTTATTATTTTGTGTTCTTGCATAATAAATATAACAGATGCAAGAAAGCATATAAAATAAACCATATAAAATATCTTTTCTTCCGGCTACCCACGCAACAGACTCAACATGCATAGGGTGAATGCCAAATAGCAATGCAGCTATAATAGCAGCAATAGTACGTTTGGTAAGTAATTTTACAAAGAAGAAAACAACAATAGTAGTAATTACATGTAATATAACACTATCAAAATGATACAACCAAGGCTTTAAACCACAATAACTATATTCAATTGCATAAGTGAGTATAGTTAAAGGATGATAATTACCCATAACAGTAGAACTTAGCTTAAATATATTTAATATTCCTTGTGTAGAACTATCTTTTATATATTGGTTATATATTACATATCCAAGGTCATCCCAGTTAGTAAGCTGATTATTTAAACAAGTACTAAAAAATACAAATGTAATTAGAGCAATTGTACCAACAAATAAAAATTGATTTGCGGGTTTATTCCAAAATGACTTTTCTAAAGCAGGAGATTTAGATTGTAAAATATCAATTTCCTTCTTAGTTTGTTTATTTACCGGTATTTTAATACTATTTTGTTTTGATGTATTTTTGTTTTTAGCCATAAAATATATAATAATATCACAATAACAGATAAAGTAATCTATATCCTTTTTTTATTATAAGAATAATGTAAAATGTAATAATTACAATTTATATTAGATTACTGAAAACAAAAATAGTATCTGTTTTTTATAAATCAAACCTAAATTATTGAAACCATAATTTAAGCTCTACCTAAATTTGCCAGTTGTCCGCAAGCAGCATCTATATCTTTACCTCTACTTTTTCTAAGTCTTACATTTACTCTTTTAGATTCAAGATATTCCATAAACTCTTTTACTGCTTCTTCATCCGGTCTATCAAATCTGGCGGAATCAATAGGATTATATTCTATTATGTTTACTAAGTCGGCAGGCACTTGTCTATATATTTTTACTAAATTTTCAGCATCTTTAAGAGTATCATTAAAATTTCTGAAAAGTATATATTCTAATGTAATTTCACTTTCTGTAGCTTTATAAAAATAATTAAGAGCATCAATTAAAGCAGCAATATTATTAGATTCATTTATAGGCATTATTTCATTACGCTTATGGTCTGTGGCTGCATGTAAAGATAAAGCCAGTTTAAAGCGTACTCTATCTTCACCTAATTGTTTTATTTGCTTTGCAATACCGGCAGTAGAAACCGTAATTCTCTTTGGGCTCATATTTAAGCCTTCGGGTGAAGTAATTTTCTCTATTGCTTGTAGTACATTTTTATAATTAAGTAATGGCTCGCCCATGCCCATAAATACAATATTGGTTAATTTTTTACCAAAATGTTTTTGTGCCTGTTCGTTTATTAAACTCACTTCGTCAAAAATTTCATCAAAATTCATATTTCTTTTGCGTTCCATGTACCCGGTTGCGCAAAATTTACATGATAAAGAACAGCCAACTTGCGATGATACACACGCAGTTAAACGTTGTTCAGTAGGTATTAATACGCTTTCAACAAAATTACCATCAAACAATTGCAATCTGTTTTTAATTGTTCCATCGCTACTAAACTGACTATGATGATTTTTAATTTTGGGTATATGATATTCTAAAGCAAGTTTTTCTCTAAGTGATTTAGATAAATTCGTCATATCGTCAATACTGCCGGCAAATTTCATCCAAATCCATTCATATATTTGTTTAGCTCTAAATTTAGGTTCACCTAATTTCAATAATATTTCTTCTATCTCATGAAGCGAAAATTCACGCAAATTTTTCATTTTACAAAGATAGCAGTATAGTAGAAAAGTTTGTGAAATAAATTAATACAAACGAAAAGCCAATAAACATAATATAAATCTTGTAAATAGACTTATTTAGTATAGAATGTAACTAAACATTACATTTGCACAGTATGAAATTATTATTAAAGTACCTAAGTCATTATAAGTTAATGATATTTTTGGCTGTAATTTTAGCAGCAATTAATCAAAGCTTTTCATTATTAGATCCTTACCTTGGCGGTCAACTTTTAGACGGTTTTGTGAACCATCCATTAACAGTAGATAAAGGAGGACAAACACACCGCGATTTAGGCGAATATTTTAGAGGTGCTGCATTATTAATAAGTGCATTAATTGGTGTAGCAATGGTTTCGAGAATTGCAAAAGCGTTTCAAGATTATGCTATGAATGTTGTTATACAGAAATTTGGGGCTCGTTTATATACGGATGGTCTTAAACATGCTTTACGCCTACCCTACCAAAATTTTGAGGACCAAAGCAGCGGACAAACACTTTCTACTTTGCAAAAAGTAAGGGCAGATTGCGAAAAATTTATTAATGCATTTGTAAATATCCTATTAATGTCTGTAATAAGTATTGTTTGGGTAATGGCGTATGCATTTTCTGTAAATCCTTTTCTACCGTTAATCTATATTGGTGGTTCTATTATTTTAGGCTGGCTTACAAATGTACTTAGTAAAAAGATTAAAATAGTACAAAAAAATATTGTAAGTGAAACGAATGCTTTAGCAGGCTCTACAACGGAGTCTTTACGAAATATTGAATTAGTGAAAAGTCTAGGGCTTACGCAACAAGAAGTAGAAAGATTGAATGGTAACACACACAAAATATTAAATTTAGAATTAAAAAAAGTAAGAAGTATCAGAGCAATTTCTTTTGTACAAGGAACTTTTGTAAACCTATTAAGGCAAACAATAGTTATGAGTTTATTGTTCTTAATATATAAACAAACAATTAGTCCCGGGCAATATCTTACTTTAATGTTTTATTCCTTTTTCATCTTTGGGCCACTTCAAGAATTAGGTAATGTTATTTTATCATATAGAGAAGCAGAAGCCTCGTTAAATAATATGCAGGAATTATTAAAGAAACCTGTAGAATTTACCCCTGACAATCCGGAAAAAATAAACAATATTCAACATTTACAATTTAGAGATGTAACTTTTAAACACAGTAGTTCTTCGCGACCTGCATTAAACAGCATTAGTTTTGAGGTAAATATAGGTGAAACAGTTGCATTCGTAGGTCCATCTGGCAGCGGTAAAACTACATTAGTAAAGTTGTTGGTAGGCTTATACCACCCTGTAAATGGTACTATTTATTATAATGGGCATAGTGGGTCTGCAATAGATTACGATGAATTGCGCAGACAAATGGGATTAGTAACACAAGACCCACAATTGTTTTCGGGTACCATACGCGAAAATTTATTGTTTGTAAACCCCGCTGCTACCGAACAAGATATTTTGCTTGCCTTACAAAAAGCTTCTTGCCAAAATTTATTATCGCGTGCCGAAAAAGGTTTAGATACAATGATAGGCGAAGGTGGTTTAAAATTATCGGGTGGCGAACGCCAGCGAATATCAATAGCACGCGCTTTATTACGTCAACCCAGACTAATGATTTTTGATGAAGCAACTTCTGCATTAGACTCATTGACAGAAGATGAAATTAGCCAAACAATAAGAAGTATTACTTCTAAACAAAATCATATAACTTTAATGATTGCACATAGATTGTCAACCATTATGCATGCTGACAGAATTTATGTATTAGAAAGAGGTAAGATAATAGAAACAGGAACCCACGAAGATTTATTAGAAGAAAAAGGCTTATATTATGCCATGTGGAGACAACAAATAGGTGAAGGTATAGAAGCAGTAAGTAGTATAAAATAAGAAAAGAATTTTATATAAATTCAGTATCATTTGTAGATAACTTTCATAAAAAATTATCCCACAAATGATACTTTTTTATTTTTTGTAAGAAAAAATATTCTAACAAATGAAATTATTGTAATTTCATTTGAGATTCGTCTATATCTTTTTTCTTTTATTCAGCTTCTTTTACATTGAATGTTGGTCAATTTAATTATGGACAAATGAGTTTTCTTTGCATGAACGACAATAAAAAAACGATATTTTCAACATATTATTTTGAAAATATTATTAATTTTCCTGAACCAAATTAGCATTTTGTCCATGCTTTGTATTTTCCCATACATTATCTATTTCCCACGTTATTTGCTGTGCAAATTTGTCTTTTCTATATGTGCATTCGTTCACTGAGCATATTTTACATTGATAAGCTTCACATGCATCAATATGTATAAATACCTCAATGGAATGGCTTAAATGGTTTTGAATTTGTTTCTCTAAATTATTCACCTCTGTTTCTGCTTCGGCTACAGTATAAAAAAACGGTAATGTCATGTGTGCATCCAAGTGTATTACATCTCCATATTGTATAATTCTTAAATTATGCAAGTCTATCCATTGTGCTAATCTATTTTTTTGCAAAAACAATATAATATCTTTTACCATATTCACATCTACCTCGTCCATAATACCCGATATGGAGCGTTTCAATATTTTATATCCGGTAATTAAAATTATTATAGCAAAAATCATTGCTACAGCACTATCCAGCCAATACCAATTATGAGGCACTACCATTAGCAATACTAAACCAATAATAATGGCAATTGAAGAATAAGAATCGGTTATTAAATGCTTTCCGGCAGATATTAAAACCAACGAATTTTGCTTTTTACCCTGTATTTCGGCATATTTGCCAATAAAAAAATTTACTAGCCCTGCACCTACAACTATTAATAATCCGGTATCTAACTTTTTTAGCTCATGTGGTATTATTAACTGTTCAATAGATTCGTAAATGATAACAACCCCGGAAATAATAATAAGTGTTCCCTCAACTGCCGATGATAAAAACTGTACTTTCCCATGTCCATAAGGATGATTTGTATCTCGTGGTTTTGCCGCTAAAATAATACTATACAAGCCCAAAAAGCCGGTTACCATATTCACTATTCCTTCCATAGCATCGGTTAATACCATTACTGAATTGGTAATAGACCATGCAATCATTTTCCCAATAAAAAGAAATACAGAAAAAAAAGCAATATATCGTTGTAATCGTATAATATTCATTATATTAAAATAATTTATTGTTTTTATTTATTGTAAAATAAAAACACCACTTGGATTTAAAAATAAAAAAAACGCAATTGAAACAAGTGCAAAGGTAATTGTAAACAGCAAATGCCGTGTATATTAATATTAATTTACTGTTTATATTTTGCAGTAACAAAATTTATTTATACCTTTTCGGGAGACCGTAATAATGCAGCTGCCCAAGCGGCAAAACCTCCTATAATGCCACCAACCAGAATGGTAATAAATATAAACATACCATAATTGGGTAGCTTAAATACGAATGCCAACTTACCGGAAAGAATATGATTATTAGACCAATCTATAAATAAAACCGCACAAAGCCAAAAGAGTGCTATTCCTAAAAAGCCGGCAAGAAAAGAAACTGCAGGTTTTTGTGCCATTGCAAAAGATACTATAAAGGCAACAATGGCTATAGACCACCATGGTAAAAAATATTCAACAAAAGATGCTATAAAAGCTATTAAAATAATTGACAATATAAAACGCATATTATTAGGGATGAAGAGTCCAACAAGATTTAAATGAATTATTATTTTGTTCTTTATTATTGGGCAAAAACTGTAATTTATAATATTTTCCTTCAACCCAATATTGCAAAAAGTCGTCATAATATTTACTACCTGGGTTACCACTCTGTCCGCCGGGATAAACACCATAAGCATTAATATCCTTCCCCATTTCCACCACCATTCGCCATGAAGGGCCATGGTCTCCTTTTGCAGCATTTACAGTATTACTCCACCCCCCTATTTTAAGGTGCTGATAGCTAAAAGCATCTAATCTACTTAAATGTTTTACAGTTGTGTTTTTTACCATGTACCATTGTATGCCTATCGTTTTTTCTAATATTTTTATGCTGTCTATTGTTTCTTTAAAGCTTTTCAAAATAACGTTATCATCAATATGTTTTATAGTTTCAAGTGTTTCTTTTTCCATATCATTAGTATAATATTCATTTACTAATAATTGCATAGTGCGTTCGGGCAATGGGAATAAGTTTTCAGGTACTCTTTTTAATGTAGTATTCCATTTATCGTTATAAAAATGATACCACCATATCTGATAAATACTTGCAGCCTTACTCTCAGCTCCTAATTCCTTATCCCAATCTTTCAAAAGTTTTAAATAATTTTCTTCTTCACTTGTAAGTTTTATTTTTAAATGTTCAATTACATTAGTAAAAATGCCAATTGTACTTTCTGCTAATAAAGAGTGAGTATCGTTTTGCAACTTAAACATATCATCGATTGTAAATTTTTTATCTCTATTTAATAGAGCATTTATCCGCCATGCCCTTAATTCAATAAAGTAACCATTGTACCAATACGGGTAAGTACTATCCGTAACGCACTGATTGGCAGAACTTACAAAGCCTCTTTCCGGATTCAAAACATGAGGATTCTCTCGCATAGGTATTAACTCTTTCCATAAGGTAGTGCTATCCGCACCATTCATAATATATTTACCTTGCTCTTTCCATTTATTCACAAATTGCCCTTGTCCCCAAATAGCTACATTACCTAATCTGTCGGCATATACCATGTTTTGTGCCGGACATTGAAAATTTAGAATCGCATCAACATATTCAGAATAATTTTTAGCTTTATTAAGTAAATAAACAGCTAATAATTCATTGGTAGCATTATGTGCCATCCAACACATTGCAAGCGGTTTATTGTAATTACCGGGTGCTGTAAAATGGTCATCATACATTACAGGACCATGAATTGTATAATTAACAGTATCCAAAAAATCGGGCATACCTTTCAAACCTATTTTTTCAATTCTTTTTTCATACGGTACTTGTTTTCCAGCAAACAAATATTTATTTTTATCTGTTTCAACCTGCTTTATGCTATAAAAGTCTTTTACATCTCTGTAATTATTGGTAAGTCCCCACGAAATACTGTCATTAAACCCTATTATTACTCCGGGTGCACCTGGTAATGATGCCCCGTAAACATTACGGTCTGGTGTTTGTAGCTGTATCTCGAACCATAACGAAGGTAAATTAAGCATTAAATGCGGGTCGTTGCAAAGTATAGCTGCTCCATTTTGAGTTTTAGCAGCTCCTAACGCCCAATTATTACTACCTATTCCATCTTGTTTTTCAGGAAAAACAGGTAAATAATTCTTTGATATTTTTTTATCATTTGCCTCAAATTTAGGAAAAATAGCACCTTCCGGCACTTTGGGTATTGCTAAAGTTGCAGAATCAAATAGAGTACCGGCAGGTATTACAGTTGAAGAACCGGTAATTTTTTCAGGAAAAAGTAAAAGAAACTGTTCTTTGGGTAGCACATCTCTCAAATAGGTTAAAGGAATATCTTCAGTATAACCGGTAAGGTCATCTGCCATATATTTTAATAATAATGAGGCTTTTAGATTCGTCCATTTTTCTGGAGCAAAACCCATTAATTTATATTCTAAAGGATAATCCCTATATTTTAATGAATTAATATAATGATTTATGCCTTCTGTATATGCATCCATCATCATTTTTGTTCTTGGGTCATTTTCTATGGCTTTTAATGAGTTTTCTGCACCATAAACCATCCCTTTTCTGCGTTGCCCTCGGTCGTAATTCAACGTTTTATTACCTATAATTTCACTTACTCTACCTGCTGCTGCCCTTGTTTCCATGTCCATTTGCCATAATCTAAAAAATGCATGCAAATAGCCTTCTATATAAAACAAATCATGGTCGTTTTCGGCACGCACATGCGGCACTATTCGTTCGTCAAACCAAACACTCGCATCCGTTTTTAACTCCGGAAATCTAATTTCTGCAGTAAAATCTCTATTCACGGTTTCTGCACTTGCCCAGCAACCGTTTACAGGGTCTAAAAAACGCCCTAATGCAGGTATATCGCCTATTTTAGTATCCAAGACATAAATTAGGCATATAGTAACAATTAGTATAACAACACCGTATATTCTTCGCATATTAACGAGATTATTCAAATTCAATGAGTAAGACCTTAAATCATTTATAAAAAATCTGACATATTGAAATTTACTGCAAAATACAAAAAGAAATTTATTAGTAACATAAATAAAACTTTAGTAACTATTATAAATTGAAAATAGAGATGTAAAATCTAAAAAATGACAATTATATACAATATGAATAAATATTTTATATAAAAAACTATGCAGTATATGTTCTTACTAAAATTTTGATTGCAATAAAATACAAATAATATTATATAAATACGTAAATATGAGTGTTAATAAACATTTTAATAATACTATTATTCTAATCAAACAATTCTTCCTAAATTCGTATAAATATTTATTTTTTTATAAAAATATTTTTGTTGTTTATTTTTTGTTTAATTAATTCTATTTACTCTTATGAAAAATGCATTATTTTTATTTATATTTATATGTAGTGTTTTTGCACATAAAATTCAGGCTCAGGTTATTTTTGGTTTACCAATTGACTCTACATTTGCCAATTTTGTTGATAGTACTACTTATCCTACATACATTATTCCCGATACTTCTTCTACGCATTTATGGCAATTAGGTATTACTCATAAAGTAAGTTTCACTAACGATACCACAATTGGTGTTCATGCTATTATGACAGATACTTTGCATCCTTATCCTGCAAATGCAGATAATTGGTTTATTTTAAAAATAGACTATTTAAGTTTCAATCAAATTGTTACTATTTGGCATAGATATACTACAGATAGTTTTCATGCAGGTGGGCTAATAGAATTTTCGTTAGATGATGGTTTAACATGGCAAAATGTTATGGGCGTATGTAATAAAGATGGGGCATCCATACCTGCCGGTACATTAACCGACAATTTTTATTTACCTACCGATACTTTATTTAATGGTCAAGCTGCATTTAATGGTAATAGTGATTCAACAGTTGCCTCTGTTATTCAGTTTTTTTGTGTATTACCCAAATATGCACATTTACACTCGGGTGTCAACTGCAATTTTTGCGGTGGGCCGGCTATGTTATTGCGTTTCCGGTTTATAAGCGATTCATTTACAAGCTCTAAATCAGGTTGGCTTATTGATTCCATTTCAGTAAGAAAAGACCAATTTGGTATTTCCGTAAAAAAGATAAATAAAACAAGTCCATTAGCTATTTACCCTAATCCATCTTCAGACGGTTTCTTCAATCTACCTGAAATTGAAAAACAAGAATCCTATAAAATTGAAATTTTTGATTTGTTAGGTATTTGTGTTTATCAAATAACATATACAAATACATTAGATTTACACATACTACAAAATGGATTCTACTTTTATAAAATATCTAATGAATTGTATAATTATTCAGGCAAATTATTGATAAACAAGTAATATTAACAATTAAATATTACTAATATACTATTTTATACTTTTTTTTAATTTTTTGCTAAAAAACAAGTTTTGTACTGACGGATGTCATAAAAATGTCATTGCACCCTATCTATCTTTGCAGTGTTAATTCATTATTTAACAAAACAACCATTTTTATGAAACTTAAAAAAATAGTATTGCTAAGCTCCTTAATACTGGGGCTTGTGCCACTAAGCAGAGCTCAGATTTCCGGCACACACCACGATTTTAGAAGTGGAGTTGAAGCCGCTTACAACCCAAGTGGTGAAATTTGTATTGTGTGCCATGCACCGCACAATAACGATGCCACACAGGTACCTTTATGGAATCACGTTACCACCAGTGCAACCTTTACTCCGTACACCGGTTACAACACGCACTTTACCGCAGGTCAGCCTGACGGTACTTCTAAACTTTGCCTTAGCTGCCACGATGGTGTTACTGCCGTGAACGCTTATGGTAATGGCGGTGGTTTACAAGACACCATGTCTACACCAAGAACACTTTTA
>CAIYTT010000058.1 GCA_903929195.1 uncultured Bacteroidota bacterium | reverse complement strand
GTCGTTAAGCCCTCGCCTTTACGACCTCTTATTAAAATACGTACTCCCTCGTATTGGTGCCACATATTACTGTCGGGTGTGCCGTAGCAACTTGTAAACGGAACCCAACCCGGGTCGCCCGAACCGCTGCTTATAGATGAATTACCTATAAGTGTATGATACTTAAATGCAGACGGGTTATTCGTAATAGAGGCTGTAAAGCCATTGCTTACACCACCTGCACCGGTAATATCTATAAAATTGGTTAGCTGGCTTAATGGTATAGAACTTGTAAACGGATGACCGAAAGTGCGGAAAGAACGGTGATTACCACCCAAGAACTGCATAATGGTTACAGTACCGCTAATAGAACCGCCTGTTATTGGTTTTATCAATGCACCGCTGCTATTTGCATCTGTATCGTGCATAGACAATACCAAACCGCCATTGGTGCTTAAATTACCTGCACTAAGCAATAAACCGCCTGTTAAGGTAACAGAGTCATTATTATGTGCCGGGTCGTTAATACTTGCACCGGTATTATTGTTAAGCTGTAAATTACTCATTTTACCATTACCACGAATCAGTTGTGCATGTGAGCCGGCCAAAATAACATTACCGTCTCCGGTAACAGTTCCCGAGTTAATTAAGTTACCCACAATGCTTAAAGCACCTGTGCCATACACACTAAGCAACGCACCGCTTGCTATGGTTAAGCTGTCGGTAGTGCCGGTAAGACCGGAATAAATAACCGGTGAGTGCGTGCTTACAACCGGAATACTTACATTTTGGGTAGCATCGGGTAAGATACCGCAAGTCCAGTTAGCGGTATTATTCCAGCTGGAATCACTGCTACCTGTCCATACCTGAGCAACGGGATTTACCGTAATGGTTTGATTAATAGTAGCTGTACAAGCCAATGTAGCATCTGTTATCGTTAACAGCTCATAAGTGGTAGAAGATGTTACCGAGGTAGCTAATGCATAAGAACCACCACTTGAAAGGCTATGACTTACCGGACTGCCTCCATTTACATTATAGGTAATAGAACCCGATGAGGCGCCTGTGGCTGAGAAGCTAACATTGATACCCGCACCGCTACAAGTAACTGATGGGGCAGTTACAGTACCGTTTGGCATACTAACAGTAGTTACGGTAATGGTATTACCGGTAGTTGTGCAAGAACCGTTTGTCATGGTTAATGTACCGGTATAGGTAGCTGATGCTGCTGTTAAAGGCACGTTATACGTAATATAGGATGCAGAAGTAAGAGTTGCACTTGAAACATCAGTAAAACCGGCAGTATGAGCTGCCGTATTCCATACAATACTATACGTTGCAGAACCGGTAGGAAGGCTACCTGCTGTAACAGAATAGTTGGTAGTACCTGTTGTTGTACCTGTTGTTGTGGTGCGACATACATTCGGATTGCTAACTATGCTGATTGCAGGAACTGCATTAACAGTAGTGCTGACAGTTGCAACACTTGCACCGCTACAACCCGAAGATGTTGTATAGTTGACAGATACTGTTTTTGTACCTGCACTAAGCCATTGTATGCTTATGGTATAGTCTGTGGCACTTGTACCACCGCTAATTATAGTGTAATCTGTACCCGGTGAACCCGGAAGAGTACTCCAAGCATAACTGCTCATACCGCTTGTGGTAGTATAAACAACCGTTGTACCGGCACAAATACTTGTGCTTGGTGTTGCTGTAAGTGTTGGTGTTGGTGAGCCATTTACAACGGCACTACCCATCATGTTTGCAGTGCAAGAACCCGAAGTAGCTACAACCGTATAAGTACCAACCGAGGTTTCCGAACCGAAACTGATTGCTGAACCTGTACCACTTGTACTACCCATAGATACAATGCCATTCCATAATTGATAAGTTACGCCCGATTGAGAACCCGATAAACCAACGGTAATTCCGGTTGAACTGCAACCTGTGCCACCGGTTACCGAGTAAGTAGCAGGCGATGTATTGATAACCGCACTACCTATCATGTTGGTAGCACAAGAACCGCTACCGGTGGCTACAACCGTATAAGTACCTACTGCAGTTTCAGAACCGAAAGATAGTGCCGAACCGGTGCCGCTTACTGCACTTCCTACCGTTGAAGCACCATTATATAATTGATAGGTTGTACTTGTTTGTGAACCGGATAAACCGACTGTAATACCGGTAGCAGAACAACCGGTGCCTCCTGTAACGGAATAAGCCGCAGGGGCTGTGTAAACAGTTGTTGTATTACTTGCTGCACTTGCACCTGCACAACCGGTACTATTTGTATAATTAATAGTAACTGTTTTGCTACCGGCTGTAATCCATGTAATAACAGCAGTATTACTTGTTGAGGTACCTGTACCGCTTGACAATGTAAAATCGATACCGGGTATACCGGGAATAGACCATGAATAGGCACTCATACCGCTTTGGGTAGTATAAGTAGTTGCTACCCCTGCACATACTGTTGCCGTAGGCGATGTAGTAAAGGTAGGTGTAGGTAATGCATTTACCGTTAATGTAGTGGTAGCATTTGCAGAGCAACCATTATTAGTTACAGTTGCTGTATAAGCAGTTGTACCCGATGCCGCCGGTTTTGAATATACCGGATTTAAAGAGCTGCTGCTATAGGTAGTTGTAGCGGTTGCATTGGTATATAAACCTGTTGTAGGCGACCAAACAGGCATTGCTGTACCTGTAATATCCACATTGTCTATTGCCCAACCATAAGAATATCCTAAAATGCTGTAAGTAAAGCGAATACGTACATTGGCAACCAAATAACTGCTTGACAGGCTTATGGTTTGTAATGCCAATGTTTGTGTGCCACTATAAGAAGAGTGAGTAGGTGTGCCGATTGAGGTATAGGTACTGCCGCCATTTGTAGAAATCTCTACATCTACAACATTATCATAAGTGGCATTATAATCGTACCAACTATAAAAAGTTAATGTAGCCGCAGATAGACCTGCTAATGATATAACAGGAGATACCAAATGGGTAACATCACCCGAAGCACCGTGCGGACTATTTGAATTGGTAACCATCATTTTAGAACCATCACTGCTGTTTACAGTAGTACTTGATAAAGAATATCCTGTTGATTGTTGTGCAAATTGTACCGTTGAAGTACCGGTTATATCTGTACTCCAACCATCGGCAGCAATGGTGTTATTAAAGTCTTCGTGTAAAACATTAACGGAGGTGCTTGCTGTTAAGGTACTTATGCTACCTAAACAAAATGTAGCCGGTGATGGCGATACCGTAAAAGAGGCTGGAGTAGCATTTACAGTAGTAGAAGTCGTTGCTGCACTTGCACCCGGGCAACCTGCCGCTGAAGTATAGTTAACCGTTACTGTTTTATTGGCACTTGTAAGCCAATTTAAGCTTACGCTATTGCTAGTAGAACCTATTCCACCGGCAGTAATAGTATAGTCGGTACCAGAAATGCCCGGCAAAGACCAAGTATAAGCACTCATGCCTGTTTGTGTAGTATAAGTACTGCCAGCACCGGTGCAACTGCTTGCCCCCGGCGATGCTGTAAATGTGGGTACAGGGGTACTGTTAACTGTTATCGTATTGCTTGCAGGGCCTGTAGTAGTACAGGTAGTCGTATAATTTACTGTTACCGTTTTAGTGCCTGCTGTAAGCCATGTAAGTGTAACGGAATTGGTAGTAGTACCACCGGCAGTAATGGTATAATCCGTACCAGATGTGCCGGGTATGCTCCACGTATAAGCACTCATACCTGTTTGGGTAGTATAAGTAGCACTATTACCGGTACATAATGTAGAAGCTGGGCTAGTGGTAAAAGTAGGAGTTACACTCGTATTTACTGTAATAGGCACTGTTGCCGTTGTTGAACAACCGCCATTGGTAGCAGTTAAAGTATAAGTAGTAGTAGCAGTAGGTTTGGCATATACACTTGCACTGCTTGCACCTGAATATAAAGAAGTAGCTGCGGCATCGGTATATAAACCATTACCGGTGCCGTTTGGAGTCCAGACATAAGTAAACGGTAAGGAGTAATTGATGGTAATTGAAAAGGATGTAATAGTACAAGTACTGCTGGAATAGGTATTATCGCCTACCAAAGTCCACGCCCCGGATGTAGTTGTGAAAAGTGATGACCAAGTGGTGGTGGTAGAAGTATAGCCTGTGGGGCCTACACCAGATGCTGCTACCGCAGCGTAAGGTGCACCTACCGTATATGGATTACCACTAGTTCCAAAAGCTGAACCACCGGTAGAACTAACGGTAGTATTAAATCCGGATGCAGAATTATTCGTTGAGCCACAATAATATAAATTTATTATCTGCCCATTAGGTGCTTGTAAATTAAAAATATTGTCTGATGAGTAGCTAGCACTTGCAGCAAAAGATACTGTTACGGAAGTAATGGTAGCACCCGCAGGTAATACCGGTGTTAAAGAAGTATTGAAAGCTGTGCCTACCGTAACTTTAGATACCGATATGGTACCTGACGATACCGTAACGCTACCCGTGGTAGGTGTAGAAACCGAAACAGCACTGCTTGAAGGACAAAGAGATGCAGATGCAGGCGAAATACTAAAAGCATTCGGTGCTACCGATACGGTAGATGTGGTACTTGCCGCACTTGCACCCGCACAGCCGGCTGCATTACTATAATTGACTGTTACCGTTTTGCTGCCAGTTGTAAGCCATGTTAGTGTTACGGTATTGTCGGTAGCACTAATACCACCGGCTGTTATGGTATAATCGGTACCGGCAGTACCCGGCACACTCCACGTATATCCGCTATTCCCGGCTTGTGTAGTATAAGTAACACTTGTGCCGGTGCAAATAGACGGTGTAGGTGAGGTGATAAAGGTAGGTGTAGGCAAACTATTTATAGTTACCGTAGCAACAGATGAGGTACTGGTGCTACTTGAAACACTGCATGTAGTTTGGCATATGTAATAGGTTGTGGTACTAACAGTTGGCGCATAATAGGAATTGGTAGCACCGGAAATATTATTATAAGTGCCAGCAAGTGAACTGCTTGATTGCCACTGATAAGTAATACCTGTACCCGAAGTAGCCCCGGACAAGGTTAATGAAGGAGTGGCACTGGCACAACCCGCTGTAGTAGCAGGAGTAGCTGTACCTGATGCCGGCATGCCCGAACAACTGCTACCACCTATTATTGTTTGCGTACCCGAAATACTTATAGACCCTCCACGGCTAATACACGCATTACTTGCAAATGCAAAATTGGTTAATGCAGTTACTCCTAAGGTTATTGTATGGGTTGGTGTGGCACCTGCTGCAACATCTGTGCTTACTAAAATATAGCCAGTAACACCCGAACTTATATTTTGGGCGGTAAACGAAGGAAAAGCCAATGTACCTGCCGTGCCGGGCGATGTTAAGGTAGATAAGAGGGTGGCACCACTTAAAGAATTGGTGGTATTATACCAACATTTTAGATTCGTAAGGTCTGCGGTGGCATAAGTACCCGATGTAACAATAGATACCCCGGAAAGTGTTTCTGTAATAGAACCGGTATTATTAATACTATACGACCCTAATAAATTATTGGTACTACCCGTACTGATATTTCCCGCACTGGCTGCTACACTGTTTATAGCTACGGTATTAGTTATTGTACCGGAGGCTACAAAACCCGCATTTAATGGCACCCTATTAGTACCTGCAGAACTACTTGAACCGGTCATATATATTTTTACAATTAAATTAGGCACATTATTGCAAGCAGCAGGAAGTGTAATATTTTCCGTACCACAATTAGTTCCTGTAAGTGTGTAAGGAGATCCTGTTATACCTGTTGCAACATCACCGGCACCTATATTATAATAAACGGTACCTGTATGTGGTCCTGTACTAGATGAACTCGTTGTAAAAGACATAGAAATACCTGAATAGCCACATGTGTTTACCGTATATTGCCAATAACCACCTGCCCCCCATGTATTTGAATAAGAACCCGAACCACTAGAACAAACCGTTGTTGTGCCAAATGTTTGTTGAGTTACTGACCCTCCGGTTGTAAGTGCAATTGTTGTTAAAGGCGTACTTGCTTCAACTTTATTTGCAAAAAGTTGTAATGCAAAGAATAAAGCAATAATAGCAATGGATTTGATAAAACGAAAGGGAGAAATTTGTTTCATGAATTTTAAATTTATGGCACAAAACTCCGTGTTCAATGTTACTTCAAGCTGTTTTTAATGTTACCAAAATATGAAATTATTATTAAGTTTAATAAGAATAAGAGGCAGTGCAGGTTATGTATTTTGTATTTTTTATATTTAAAATAATAGTCCTAAAGAGAGCCCATCATTCTGCCAAAATAGCACCATTCCGCAAAAAAAAGACTGTCATTCCGCCCAAAAACACCATTCCGCCCATTAAAGACCGTCATTCCGCCCTTCAGCGGAATCCCCTCATGACCTGCAAGCTGCCATCATTACACTAATCAATGCCAACCAACAATCCTTCAGGAGATTCCGCGAAAAGCGGAATGACGCTCATTTGGGAGCTTTAGCGAACAATACAAAAACAAAATAAGAAAAAATCAAAACAAATACAAAAAAACAAAACAAGAAAAAAGCCCAATACAAGACCGTCATTCCGCTTTTCGCGGAATCTCCTCATTACCTACAAGGTGTCTTAAAAAACGTAATAGCTCATTTTGCAAATTTTATAATTACTAATAGTTTTTCAAGCTTAATTTTATCAAAAAAAACAACGTTTATGATAGCATTTCTTGGAATGGGGCTTTTAGGCTCTAATTTTACTAAAGCATTACTGCAAAGAGGCGAAGTGGTACATGTATGGAATAGAACAACTGCCAGAGCAAAAGCTCTTGAAAGTTTTGGTGCTATTGCTTTCAACGATGTAGCAGAAGCAGTAAAAGGTGTAACCAGAATACATGTAACATTAAAAGACGACAATGCAGTAAATGATGTTTTAGAAAAAGCAAGCAGTGGCTTTGCAAAAGGGGTTGTAATTATAGACCATACTACAACCACCGCTCACGGTGCAGCAGAGCGTACTGCATTATGGAAAAGCAGGGGATTTATTTATTTACATGCACCCGTATTTATGGGTCCTCAGAATGCACTTGAAAGTACCGGCACAATGTTAGTGTCTGGCGATGAAGAGATAATAGCTCTTCTTGAACCTGAATTAGCGAAAATGACTGGGAAATTGGTGAATTTTGGCAGCGATAATAATAAAGCGGCAGGAATGAAATTAATAGGTAATCTGTTTCTTATTTCCATGACTGCCGGTGTGGTAGATACATTAACATTAGCCAAAGCTTTAGGAATAAGCACAGACGAGGTAAGCAAACTGTTTGATACTTGGAATCCGGCGGGTATGCTACCGGCAAGATTAAAGAAAATTACCTCAGGCACCTTCAATCAGCCTTCTTGGGAACTTGAAATGGCACGAAAAGATACGAGATTAATGATGGAAGAAGCTACAATTGCAGGCAAAGAATTAACAATAATACCGTCTATAGCCAACGAAATGGACAAATGGATTGCAAAGGGGCATGGACATGATGACTGGACAGTTATTGGCAAGGATGCCGTATAAATAAATTACAAATGATATATAATAATCGGATACGGTAAAATTAAGTTTAGTGTATTGATTCTATTAGCTTTTTCTTTATATCTTTCCATTCCGAATCAATAATACTAAACAGGGCGGTATTGCGCAATTGCCCATTTTCCCGTATCCGGTCATTCCGAATAATACCCTCAAATTGTGCACCTATACCTACTATTGCATTACAACTTCTTTTATTTTGTTCATTTGCCTGAAACTGTACTCGTAATGTATTTAGTGTTTCGAAACAATAAGTAAGCAGCAACAACTTGCATTCACGATTATGCCCGCTACGCCAATAATCCGGGTGTAGCCAAGTCCACCCTATTTCTAATTTTCTGTTTTCAGGATATATATTATGAAACATAGTACTGCCAATAACCTCATTAGTTTTTGTATCTATAATTGCAAATGGGTATTGTAAATTTGATTTACATGCTATTAAGGAACTATATAAATGTAACAACACCCTATCTTTGTCTGTGCCATCAAAACCCATATATTCCCAAATACTTTTGTGGGCGGCAATTGCTGTTAAAGCAGCAAAGTGTACTTGTTGTAATGGTATTAATTTTACTTTCGTGCCTGTCAATACAACAGGGTGCAATATCCAACTCATTTATTTTCTGTTTGTTTCTTTAAAGTATAATAAGCAGAAGTGAATTTATAAATAGCATCATTTATTCGGTTTCCCCGTTTTTTAATGAAAAATTAAAAGTACTTCCCTGCCCTTCCTTGCTATCTACCCATAATTCACCACCGTTTTGCAAAATAAATTCATGTACTAATAGTAAACCAATACCGTTTCCTTTTTCGTTCTCGGTACCATAGGTAGTTCTTATTGCAGATTTAAACATCTGTTTCAATCTATCTTCCGTAATACCTATACCATAATCTTTCACTGAAAAAACAACGAATCCATTTTTCAAACCTTTATTGGCAGATAACTCAATAATACCACCCATAAAACTAAATTTAAGAGCATTTGTTAATAAGTTTCGTAAAATAAAATCAAAATGCATTGCATCTGCAAACAATAATACATCATCCGGTATATAGTTTTTTATTTCTATATTTTTCTTTTTTGCCGTTATACTCAACAATTCTATATTTTTGGCAATGTAAGAAGAAGGATTAAAATTCTGTGGTTCGTAATTATTTTGTTTTAATAAAGATTTCCCTAAAAGCATTAACTTATCTAATGTTTCAAGTATTATAATAGAATGTTCTTTTAAGGTAGAAAATACCTCTTTATATTCTTCTGGTAGTTGCACCTCTTCTTCTATAAGGCTTAATATAGGTGGTATATTGCCTACAGGACCTCTTAAATCATGACCAATTATAGAAAGTAATTTATCCTTCATATTATTTAGTTCAGCCAAGTCATATTTATTTTTTTTAAAAATTTTATTTAATGAAATTGTTTTACGGTAGTAAAAAAGTACTATTACAAATAAAATAACTATAGCCAAGCATATACAAATAATAATAATTTTTTGAAAATTATTCTTTGCAACCATTGTTTCCAGTACTTGTATTTTGGCATTCGATTTTTCCAATTCATATACAGAACTCAAGTTTGCAATTTCCTTGGCTTTATTTAAATTTAATAAACTATCAGACAGTGCATGTTGAAGTTTTAAATATTTATTAGACTCTTCAAAGTTTTTGTATTTTTCATATATAGAACTAAAAGCTCTATACACATTTAGTTCCATAGGTTTATTCTCTGTAAATTTTGCTATATTTAATGCACTATTTAAATAATACAAACCTGTATCTTTATTTAAATTTTTGTCAAGACTCACAAAATTTATTAATATATCTGCTTCTTGTTGTGGCAAATTATGTTGGCGTGCATAGTTAAGAGCATATAGTAAATAAGCTTTCCCTTGTTTTTCATTTCCTGTTTCAAACTCTAAAACACTCTTATCCATAGATGCTACAAGGTGTTCCATTGGATAGTCATTCGTATCACTTACCGCAAGTGATTTATTAAAATAATAAAATGCTTTAGCTGTATCTTTATATTTATTGTAAAATTCGCCTATATTTATATATAAAATAGCCATGTTCTCGCTTGGCGACATAAGCTTTACAATACTATCAGCTTTGTTATAATAGATTATTGTTTTTGCACTATCCTTTAATTCATCGTAAATAGCCCCTAAATTTATCAAACAAGACAACAGATCTTTAACGTCATTGCATTCTTCATATAGTTTTTTTGCTTCTAAAATATAAGTTATCGATTTTTTATAGTTGCCTTTTTTGCCTTCTAATGCTGCAAGGTTGTTATCTGCACTTGCAATGCCTTTTTTATAATTAATAGAGCCGAATAATTTTAATGCTTCCAAATAATGGTCTTCTGCAAATTTGCTGTTACCGTGTGCATCTTCATAGTCGCCTTTGTTTAAATACATAGCGGCTTGTCCTTTTAAATTTTGCTTCTCTTTAAAATATAATAAACCTTCATTAGCAAATAAGTAGGCAGAATCATTATTTTGTACATTGTAATAATTAAAAATATTTACATATATATTAATTTTCACACTATCATTTGTTTGCTCTTTAAGTTGTGCTTTTAGTTTTACAATATCTTTATGTTGCCCCATGACCGGCACTGTTATTATAAAAAAGAATAACAATAAAGCTAATTTTCCAATATAATTGTAGTCGAAAGCAATTGTGCGAGTATTTGTATAATTTGGCATAATGTTGTAAAAATACACATAAAACATAATACCACAAGAGTGCTATTATGTTTTATAAATCTTGAAGTATTTTTTACTGTGTAGAAAAAGAAAATAAATTTTAACGGGTTAAAATACCAAAGCACCTTAACCCGTTCCAATACTCCGTTTTTTCTTATCTATTAATAATTATCTTCTTGTAAGAGATGCCGTTATCGGTTAAAATTGTAGCTAAGTAAACAGCATTTGCCAAGTTAGCTGTATTTATAGATACCTTATTATTTTTTGTTCCAATAAATTCATTAGTATATACAATTCTGCCTTGCATATCCATTAATTTGATGGTTATATTTTTCTCTATTTCTGTATTGAATAGAATATCAAAATTACCATCATTTGGATTGGGTAATATCAATGCATCAAAATTACTATTTACAGGCAATACCTCGGTTGTTGCGGTTACTAAAACAGTATCGGTAAATACTGTAGATGTGCAACCACTGTCTGTTACTGTAAGACTTATTGTTTTTAAACCTGTTGTTGCCCACGTAACTCTATGTGTACCGCCACCAGTAGCGGGAGTTGCAACACCACCGGCAAAATTCCAAACATACGAACCGCTACCCGAAGCAGTACCAGTGTAAATTATGCTGTCTGCTGCACCTGATGACATAAGATGATGTGCAATGCTGAAAGTAGCTGTTGGCGGAACTACCGGAAATACGGTAGCTAATGTATAAGAACTACCGCCACCACAAGCACTTAAACCATAAACGGTAATTGATGCAATGCCTGTACCTACTGTTAGTGTTATTGAATTAGTGGTACTTGTACCGCTCCAGCCTGTACCTAAAACTACCCATGCATAAGATGTAGCACCTGTTATTGCAGGTGTTGTAAAGGTAGCAGTACTACCTTCGCAGATACTCGTAGGCTCAACTATCATACTAGCAGCACCAACGCCAGATGACGGTGTAAGATAGGTTGTATCGGCAGTACCGACACCACAACTATTAATACCAGCGCAAATAATGGTTCCTGTACCACTACCAATACTTACTGTTATAGTACCGGTAGAACTTGTACCGGACCACCCAGTGCCTAATACTGTCCAAGAATAAGAGGTAGCACCGGTAGAACTTGCTGTATATGTGGCAGAAGTAGCACCAATGCAAGGTATGGAACCTGACAATGCAACTGTAGGTGCAGGTGGCATTGGGGAAGGTGTAACTGTAAACGTATATGCTGTGCCTGCACCACAACCGTTTATGCCTGAGCATACAATTGTACCGGCACCGATACCAACTGTTGCTGTTAATGAAGCCGTGGTACTTGTTCCTGACCAACCGCCGCCTGAAACTGTCCAAGAATAAGAGGTAGCACCTGCCGAACTTGCAGTATATATAGCAGATGTAGCACCCGAACAAGGTAAAGTAGGCATTGTAATTGCCGGTAAGCCCGGTAAAGGTAACGGTGTTACGATTACCGTATCGTTTGTACTATTACCACAAGCATTAACACCACTAACAATGATTGTACCTACCCCACTGCCCACCGTTGGAACAAATGAACCAGTAGCACTACTACCAGACCAGCCTGTACCGGATACCGACCATGAAAAACCGGTAGAACCTGTAGATGTTGCTGTATAAGTTGCCGCTGATGAACCTGCACATGGCGTTGTGCCGGGTAATGTAACAACCGGTGTAGTTGGTAAAGCTGACGGCGTTACTGTGAATGAATAAGGAGTGCCTGAACCACAAGAATTGCTTGCAGTTGCTGTAATGGTTGCTACACCCGAACCTACTGTTAAGTTAATAGAATTGGTAGTACTTGTACCACTCCAACCGGTACCTGAAACCGTCCAAATATAGGATGTTGCACCTGAAACCGTATTTACAGAATAGGTAGTAGTTGAACCTGTGCAAGGAGAACTCGGGATACTTAAGGGTGTTGGTGCAGCAAGAGCCGAACACAATGTTGCGTCAACTAAGAAATATCGTGAAGAGTCTGTAGCAGAGAAACCCGAAAAAGTTCCTTTAAATGCTACATAAGTAGAACCTATTGTAAGAACAGGTGTTACTGTTACCGCATTGGCAGTAGTAATAGAAGCATCGTTATGTGCTTCTGTTTTTAAAATATAAAGTGTTGAAGGTGTTACTCCGTTTAGCTCGGTCATTGTCATGTAAAAAGTAGCATCGTAATTGGTTGTAGTAGGGTTTATGGATGGAGTAAAAGAAAATTCTTTTAGAGACCTGTTACCGCCAGAAAATACCTCAGGTACAAAACCGGTTCCTTGTTGTGTAATTCTTGCTGTAACACAACCTAAATTATTAGTTTCATTTTTAAGTCCTGCAATCAGGAATGAATCTATTGGGTTATAAAAATAATTTTCTTGCCCGGTATATACGTCCCAAGTGCGGTTGCTACCCATTACAGTTTCAATAGATGTTGGCGGTACAGCTTGTTTAAAACGCATTACAGGTCTTGCAGTACTTTGGTTCGGCATACTGAAACCAAGCGTGCAACCTGTACCTGAACCACCATTTGTGCTATTGTAATTTGCTACAATTGCAGATGCCTGTTGTATGCCCATAACTTGGTCATTTGCAGTTGCACTACCTGAATTTTGCCCAAAACAAATTTCTACTGCAACATTACTTGTGCCATCCCAAGTAAAATTGGTAACATTAAAGTCTAAAGAATCCCAACCGGTATTTGATGACGGTGAACCTGTATAAACGGTAGTTACAGGTGTTGCATAACCGGTAGATAGGTCTGTAGCGGTTGTATTACCCATTTTTACAGTATAAGCAACAAAAGGTATCGTAGAGTTTTTAGTGGTAACATTAAATGCTATTTGAGAGATAGGTACACCCGGTAAAACACCGGCAGCTGTCATTTCGCTGGCATAAAGTAAAAACTGTGAGTGAGCCCTGCGTCTGCTGGCATAAAAAGAAGAAGTCAAATTACTTGTAACAGCAGTACCTGTATTTAAAGTAGGGTAAATTGTATATCCTACAGTAGGCACACTATCATCATTATATATATTAATGTGCATAGAATCATTAGCTAAATCAACCGTAGCATCACTACCCATTGCAGCCAAAGAAAAGGTAAGTACTAAATTTTTATTGTCGTGTACCGCACCATTATCGTATATAGTAAGCGTTGCATATTGGGTTGCAGTAGAGCCGGCAGGAAACGTTAAAGTAGTAGAACCTAAAACATAATCTACACCGGCTACGGCAGAACCACCTACAGCAGTAACTGTTACAACAGGACTACCACCGGTAGGACCAACCAATGTTTGTAGCCCTATATTTATAACCCTACTTGCATGGCAAGAAGTAGTTGCAGCATTTTCAGAAACATTAAGAGTAGTAGTAACAAAACCTATTTGAGGATTACAAGGTACAAAACTTGTTCCAACGCCAACTGCATACCAAGCATTCGTTACAGTTTGTACCTCTGGCGAACATGCACCATATAGTGTTGTTGCAGCAGCAATAGAAACAGTTCTAGCAGTAGGATAATCGCAAGTACTTGGCATAGCTAATTCTGTTTGATAAAGTATTGTTGCTGCCTCCGTCCATCCAATTCCGGTAACAGCATACGTACTGCCAATATCATTTGTACCTGTTCCACCTGATACTACTAAATAATACCACTTGCTTAAAACACCCATATTGGTATGTACACCACATTGGTCGTTACCGCCGGAAGGAGTGCAACCGCTTGTTGTGTACCAATAAGTGCCTAAATAAGTATCGGGCAATGAAAATAATTTCGGTGAATCAAGTCTGCGAATAGGCCCGCCTATTTCTTCACCTATGTACCAAGGTTTTTTGGGCATAGCATCTATTTCATGCGGATTACCCCAGTTTTCGATTGTAGCCCCCCAGCAATCACTCAATCCTTCATTTAAACCACCCGATTCGCCTGCATAAACTAAATTACACGTTGCTTGGCAAACGCCGTGACCTATTTCGTGCGCTGTTACATCTAAACTCGTTAAGGGTCTAAATCCACCTGCACTTATACCGGTTCCGTCTCCATAGCACATTTCTGTACCATCCCAAAATGCATTATCCAAACCGGCATCCCAATGAACATAACTCAATAAAATTCCATTTAAATTATCCCAACTAAGCCTTCCCTGTTGTGTATTCCAGTAATCATACACAATTTCACCGCCCCAGTGTGCATCTACAGCCTGTGAATCTGCTGTTGATGATGGCCAAGTATCACCCGCACTACTAAAGTTAGTTGCTGCACCTATGCTTGTACCATTGTGTGCATTTTGAGTATAAACTCCATTTCCTCTTGTAGAATCAAATAAAATATAGGTAGCACCTACGTGTGCAGTTTGCATAGGTACATTTGCACTATATAAAGAATGCCCGGTTGTTGCAGTGTGTTTTATCATTGAATTTGATAATAAAACAGTTCCGGTAATTGCGTCAATATAAACAACTTGCCTGCTTATAGGTTTTTGTGCATATATATCAAAAGAATAGGCTAAATGTAATTTTCTATTCCCGTTTCCATTTAAAAAATCTTCAACCCATACTAATTGCCCTTTTGGCAAATATGTTGTATCGGGTTTATGAAAAATGGTTTTTAGTTTTGCTTCGCAAGCTGCATCTTGCCACATGTATTTTTCTGCACCTATATAATTGATTGCATTACTAAATGCTGCACTTTCAGTTAATACAGGTGTTGCAGATAGTGTATTATCAGGCAAATAATAATTGCCGGAAATAAAATTTACAATGCCATTTTTACTATTCAATGTAAAAGAAGCAAAGTCTATTTTTATATCTTTATAGTATTGATTGTAACGGCTTGTAGTAATATTTTGTTTTGTAGTAGTGGAGTTAGAAAAAAGCATTTTATTTTCAACACCATTTACTCCTAAATATTTTTTGAATATCTCTTTGTTGTTACTCTCTTTCCAAGCTGCATTAGGTGCGAAGCTTATTAGTTTGTAAGTATTGTCTTTCTTATTTTTTTCAGAATATAAAATGGTATTGTCTGCTTTTTTTTGTTGTGCATTAGCTCTAAATGCAAATAAAGAAACAGAAAGTAATGCCAAAAAGAATATCCTATTAAATGTTTTTTGAATTAAACAATTCATGATTTGTGTTTTTTACTGAAAAATTTATGATTTTGGGACGCAAGTTACACCAATAGAGTGATTTTTATTTAAATTTGT
>CAIYTT010000057.1 GCA_903929195.1 uncultured Bacteroidota bacterium | reverse complement strand
GGTAGTGCCGCATATATACTGCGCCACTTGTATCCTGTTCTTAACGAATATAATGAAGTAATACAAGTAATAGCTTATGGTTTAGATATTACAGACAGAAAGAAAATTGAAGAACAACTAAAAATAAACGAAAAAAGATACAGAGACCTTTTTAATTATAGCCAAGCCTATATTTGTACACACGATTTAAAGGGCATTTTGCTTACCACCAACCCGGCAATATGCGAAAAATTAGGCTATACAAGCAGTGAAATGATTGGTAGAAATATCGCTGAGTTTATCCCCAAAGCCGACTTGCCAAATTTTCAAGCCGACTATTTAGATAAAGTAATTAATAACGGTATTGCCAAAGGGGTATTTAGGGTAATAGGAAAAACTGATAAAAAATCGTTCCTTTTATATCAAAATTTTAAAGTAGAAGAAGAAAATTCAGAACCTTATATTATTGGTTTTTCTCAAGACATTACCGAAAGAATACAAATAGAAAAAGAACTTAGAAAAGCTAAAAAAATAACCGAAGAATCGGCAAAAGCAAAAGAACTATTTCTTGCTAATATGAGCCACGAAATAAGAACTCCTATGAGTGGAATTCTGGGTATTGCCAATTTACTTTCTAAAACCAATTTAAACGAACAACAACGAAAATATACCAATCTAATTACCGGCTCTGCAAACGGTTTGTTGACAATAGTAAATGATGTTTTGGATATTGAAAAAATTGCTTCGGGGAAATTTGAATTAGAGTCTATCCCGTTCAGATTAGAAGAAAAAGTACTTACAACCGTACAGTCATTTCAATATAAAGCTGAAGAAAAAAATATTTTACTAACTTTTAAAAATAATATTTCCGAAGACATCATTGTAAGAGGAGACCCGTCACGATTGGGCCAAATTTTGAATAACTTAATGAGCAATGCATTAAAATTTACAAATAGAGGCAGCATTGAAATAGCAATAAGTTGTACAAAAAACGAGAAGGATACCATTACAATCTTATTTGAGGTATCTGATACCGGTATTGGTATTAAACCTGAAAAACTGAGTGAAATTTTTAATCCGTATGTTCAGGCTTCGTCAGATACATCTAGGAAATTTGGTGGTACCGGTTTAGGTTTATCCATTTGCAAAAACCTAATTGAAATGCAAGGCGGTAAAATAACAGTAAATAGTAAACTAAATGTAGGTACTACTTTCTCGTTCTTTATCCCTTATTTAAAAGCAGATAGGGTATTGTTACCGGATAATAAACTTTCAAATTATAATTTCTCATCTCTAAAAAACAGTAAAATATTAGTTGCTGAAGATGTAGAATTGAACCAATTTTTAATAAGTCAAATTCTTCAATCTTGGGGCTGTAGTATTGTAATAATGAACAACGGTAAAGATGCTTTAGATGAATTTATTGCAAATGAATTTGATATTATCTTAATGGATATACACATGCCCGTAATGGATGGCATTACCGCTACTAAAAAAATAAGGAATTTAAAAAATTATAAATCTAAAGTTCCTATTATTGCTCTTACTGCAAATGCTTTAAAAGGCGACCATCAAAACTACATTAATGCCGGTATGGATGATTGTGTTACAAAGCCTTATACGGAAGAAAAACTATATGAAGTTATAAATAAAGTATTAAATAAGCCCAATTTATATATTAATGAAGAAAATACCGTAGAAAAAAATTCGGATAATACCAAAAATGAAATAACTAAAAATACTAAGGAATTACTATATGACTTAACATTTGTTAATAGCTTTGGACGAGGAGATGTTTCATTTGCCAAGAAAATGGTTGGAATTTTTCTTGACTCTGTACCCAAAGATTTAATTGCCTTACAAAATGCAATAGATACCAAAGATGCAATTTTAATTAGAAATGCCGCCCATAAAATGAAATCTCAAATTGATAGCATGGGTATTTTAAGTGTTCAACAAACTATTAGAGATATTGAAACTAATAAGTATGAGAACGACGAACACCTATTGCAAAATTGGTTTTTAAAACTGCAAACTATTTTAAATGAAGTTTTTTTACAATTAAATGAATTCATGGAAAATAAATAATTTAATTTCAATTACACAATAATAAAATATGTCTATTGCCCAAAAAATAAAAAGCAACCCGCAATTAAAAAAATTTGTTCATAGAATGTTGATACCTAAAGGTGAAGCCAGACCTCGCTTATGGGTAAAATTGTTTTTAAATCGCTTTTTTCATTTTAAAGGTAAAGGGGCAAAAGTATGCAGACGAACAAGAATGGACCTATTACCCTTTAATAATTTTCATTTAGGTAATTATTCTAAAATAGAAGATTTCTGTACAGTAAATAATGGTGTTGGTGATGTGTTTATTGGCGATTATACACTTATAGGCATAGGCAATGTTATTATTGGCCCTGCACACATTGGCAATAATGTTATTTTGGCACAAAACATTGTAATAAGCGGCTTAAATCACGAATATAAAGACCCGGAAGTACCTATACATCTACAACCCATAAATACAGCACCCATAAGTATTGGTGATGATTGCTGGATAGCAGCTAATGCAGTTATTACAGCGGGTGTAAGTATTGGCAAGCATTGCGTAATAGCAGCAGGTGCAGTAGTTACCAAAAATATTCCTGATTATTGTGTTGCGGTTGGCAATCCTGCAAAAGCCATAAAGCAATATGATAGTACTAAAAAAGAATGGGTGCGGCTTTAAATAGTATTTGCTCTTCTATTTTTTTAATTTTAGAATTCGCATTTTAATATATATACATTCTAATTTTATTTTTATTTACATTGAATGCTGTTTGTATTGTGCTAATAATAAAATCAAGAATTTAAATTCCAAGCCGTTTATTAAATTTACCTTTGGTATTTTAATCAGTATTACCAATTTATTAATAATATGGCACAGGCTGTAACAGCTACACTTCATCCTATAGATACTGAAAATTATATTTTTCAAAAAGCTGTGGAGTTTGTTAAAAATACGGATGAAAATCTTTTTTTAACTGGTAAGGCAGGTACAGGTAAAACCACTTTTTTAAAATACATACGTGCCAATACATCTAAAAAATGCGCAGTAGTGGCACCTACGGGTGTTGCAGCCATGAATGCCGGTGGCGAAACAATCCATTCTTTTCTGCAAGTACCATTTGGGCCTTTTATACCGGGTAATGCAGGTGGTTTTGGCATGCAAGGCATTGCAATAGATAAACATTCTTTATTAGCCAAGCTGCGACTTAAAGACAATAAGGTAAAACTGATACAAAAACTTGAACTATTAATTATTGATGAAATAAGCATGGTTCGTTGCGATTTATTAGATGCAATAGACCTAATTCTAAGACATATATGCAAAAAATGGGCTGAACCTTTTGGTGGTAAACAAGTTGTTTTTATTGGCGATATGTACCAATTACCACCCGTTGCCACACAAGATGACTGGGAAATACTTAGTAAATATTATCCAAGTCCTTATTTTTTTGATTCTAAAGTTTTGCAACAAAAACCACCACTTTACATTGAATTAAAAAAGATATATAGACAAAAAGACCCTGTATTTATTGATATACTCAATAATATAAGAAATGGTGATGTGCCACAACATAACATTGATACTTTAAATAGCCAATATAATCCGGAATTTAAACAAGAAGACGGGTATATATTGCTTACTACCCATAACCGTATTGCAGATACCATAAATCAGGAAGCATTAAATAAATTAGACAAAACCTTACATATTTTTGATGCAGTAGTGAAGCAAGAATTTAATCCAAAAAATTATCCTACCGATTTGCAACTTAAATTAAAAGAAGGAGCACAAGTAATGTTTGTTAAAAATGATTTGCAAACACCCCGTAGATATTATAATGGTAAGATTGCCAAAATACTTACAATTAATGATGCAGGCATAAAAGTAAAATTTACAGATAATGAACAAGAAGAACCCTTATTATTAGAGCTGGAGGTATGGAAAAATGTGCGTTATTCGCTCAACCCCAAAGAGGAAATTCAAGAAGAAGAAATTGGTTCTTTTACACAGTACCCCATAAGGCTTGCATGGGCTATAACTGTACATAAAAGCCAAGGCTTAACACTCGATAAAGCCATAGTTGATTTAAATCAAGCGTTTGCTTCAGGGCAAGTATATGTGGCTTTGAGCCGATGCACTACAATGAGTGGTTTAGTATTGAAAAGTAAGATTACCAAAAACAGCGTTTTTGTAGATGAACGAATTATAGCATTTGCAGAAAATGAAAACGATGAAAACGAGTTGGATGAAATTTTAATAAAAAGTACCCGTTTAGCAAATGTAAGGATACTTTGTAAGGTTTTTTCTTTTCAGGAATTGATTTATGATTTAGAACAAATGATAAAAAAAACAAACAAATTAAAGACAGGTCCGGTAGAAAACACGCTTGCATTAGGCGAAAAACTATTGATAACACTTAATAATGCACAAGAGCATGCCATTAATTTTCAAAAGCAACTAAACTATCTATCATCTATTTTTGATGATGAAAAACTTACTGAAAGAAAAAAATCTGCAATAACTTATTTTACCGAAAAAGTAATTTGTATATGCTTAGATGATGTAAAAGCACATGTATTGCTATTATCAACCTTAGCAAATAAAGCTAAACACGAAAAATACTGGAAAGAAGTTACTTCTATCCTACAAATAAAAATGAATGAACTAAAAAACTTAAAATAAAATAATTCAGTCTATTTTATCTTGTTTCGCAAGGCACAGACTGCAAATATTCTACATACGTATTCAAACTAGTAAGCAAAGAAGCTACCGCTTGTTCGTAATTGTCTCGTTTTACTTGTTCATCTTTAGAGTGAGAACGTATTTTATACTTAGCTTCTTTAAAAACTTTTAAATAAGGCTGCCATTCATCGCTATCTATATTAGCCAAGCCATATACCATTGTATCTATAAGATATAAGAGTAAAGTAGTCTGTTCGCCTGTATAATTATATTCTTTTGTTTTTAATTTGGCAATAAAGTTATTTGCTTTGCCCATTAATAATAATCTTCTCGATTCATACATTCGGTAAATATACAAAAATAGTAGCACAATAAGTAAATAATATTAGTGCTTATGTGTATAGTGCAATATTTCAATGTTTCCAAATGTACTATTTACGGTATAATTTAATGAGACCAAATTTCCCATGCAGCATCTGCTTGCAAGAGCAACATTTCGTAACCGTTTTTTGTAATTGCATTATATTTATTCCCTAACTCTAAAAAACGAGTTGTTTCCGGTTTATAGATAAGGTCGTATAATAAATGGTTAATACCTATTGCGTTATATGGTATTACCGGGTAGCTATCTACATCAGGATACATGCCTAATGGAGTTGTATTTATAATTAATAAATTGTCTTTTATTACACTTTCTGTTAATTCCTCATAATTGATAGTTCCAAGTACATTGTTATGAAAAGTGTTATTTTTATTTCTGCTAACGGTAGTAATTTTTATACCTAATTTATTAAGTACAAACTTTACAGCTTTTGCAGCACCTCCATTACCTAAAACCAGAGCTTTATTGTGTTGTGCATTTAAAAGTGGTTTCAAGCTTAATTCAAAACCTATTATATCGGTATTAAAGCCTTTTGTTTTTCCATTTTCTATTTTAATACAATTTACTGCACCTATTTTGGCAGCATTAGTATCTAAATCATCAAGATATTTAATTACTGTTTCTTTGTGGGGTATAGTTACACTTAATCCTTTTAGTGCCGGGTTACTTTTTATTAACTGTGTAAATTCTTCTATTATATTTAATGGATAGGCATTATATATAGCATCTATTTTTTCTGCATTAAACTTATTATTAAAATAAGTAGGCGAAAATGTAGTTTTTAATGGAAAACCAATAATACCATATTCATTTAGCATATAAAAATATTTTAGAAACGTTGTAAATAATAAAAAACTGTCTTCAACATGTGCGTAAAAACGTTTTCATGCTAAAGACAGTCTGAAATTAGGTACTTGTAAAATATAAATTAACTATTTTTATTTAAAAACAGATGAAACGTATCACCTCTTAAACCTACTCTCATAGATTCTAAAGGTATTACTTCAGTAGGAGCCAAATTACCTAAATTTACATTTGCTCCTAAAAGCTCCAGAAAATAAACTTGCTGTGCTTTTTGGGGTGCTTCCCATATTATTTTTTCATAAGGTATTTGGGTAAGTATTTCTTGTACCAAGCCTTCTCTTACCTCGCCCGACCCTCTGTATATACCTACATTGCCTGCCTCGCGTGCTTCTGCAATTACATAAGTAGAACCGGCTTCTAATTCTGCCTTCATTAATTCTATCCATTTATAGGGTGGCATAATGTGTGTTGCATCTTTAGAACCAACCTCTGAAAAAACGGTTACAATTTTAGATAGTTTTTCTATATAACCACATTTTTCTAAATGTGGAATAATAATAGAACCATCGGAAACCTCAACATGTTTTAAATTATAATCTTTTAAAACTTGAAGATAATCATCAAATTGACCTCTAATTAAGAAGGCTTCAAACAAAGTGCCGCCTAAATAAACCGGTATATTATGTTCTTGATATATTTCAATTTTTTCGCGTAAATGGTTCGTTACTAAACTCGTACCAAAACCAAGTTTTACAATATCAACAAAAGGCTCAGCAACAGATAAAAAATCTCTTGTACCCGCTATTCCCATGCCTTTGTCCATAACCATAGTTAAGCCGTGTGTTCTTGGCTTATCTGTTCTTTGTGGTAACTGTTTTAATGGAAAATTCATTCTAAATTGTTTTAAAAATGATGCAAATATACTGTTTTACAGGTTTCATAGATTGATTTAGGTCAGTAATACCATAAATGGTCTTTTGAATTACAAAATATAACATTGTATTTTAGGGATTAGTTAAAGTAATGCTTTAATGCAGAACTATAAACAATAATTAAAATACCACAATATTAACTAATATTATTTTACTTTGCAGTCGGTTTTTAAGACACATATATGCATCGTATAAAAATATTTTTTTGTTTCTTTATTCTATTATTGGTTTCAAGTATTTCTTGTACCCTATTTAAGCATAAAAAAAGTATAGCAGTTTTGCCGGGTACTTGGCAAATTACACCCATTGTAATAGATGGCGACTGTAAAGACTGGCCTTCTCCCTATCCTAATTACGACAGTAAATCGATGGTGGCCTATGCAACAAGTAATGACAACAACTATTTGTATGTAACCATGCAAACAGGTGATGAATTAACCCAAATGAAAATATTAAAAATGGGTATGACTGTTTCTATTGATACGAATGGAAAGAAATCTCCTCAATTTAATATTAACTATCCGTTGCAAAACGATAATACGATGCTTATAGATATGCCGGCTTCTAATGAAAAACAAAAGAATGATTTACATCCTTCTATAAGCACAAAACAGAGAATACAAAAGATAAATGCTATGGCGAAAGAAGCCAATCAATTTGCATTAGACGGTTTTACAAACTGTAATGGTGTTTATATGCTTAGCCAAACAACAGCATGTGGTATAAAAGTGAAACTTAGTATTGATGAATATAAAGAATTAGTATGGGAGGCAGCCATACCTTTTAAAGTTATTTATAATAAAGATACGCTTAGCATGGCAGATGCCGGCAAGCCCATTAGTGTCTGTTTTGCAGTAAAAGGTGTTGCAAAACCCTCGTCCAAATCGAATGAAACGGCTCAAACTACTCCTATGGCATCAAATGCCGCAGGTGGCAGGTCTAACTCTATGAAAGGTGGCGGAGGTGGATTTAATAATTCATCGTCCGACCCTAATTTCCATTTATATGAAAGCACAAAAACGTGGAAACAATTTGGGCTCACTAAGGGCAATGTAAGTAAGTAAATAATCTATTTGTATTTTTTAAAAACAGACAAATTATTGAATTACATATATGAATGCTTTTTGCTCTAAAATTGTACCTTTGCTACATTCTAATTTACATAAATAAGAAAATAAAAATTGGCAGCAGGTAACATTTTTCATCAACTATGCACATTTAAGTCGCAAAACAAATGTGGTTTTGCTGTTTTAGTAGATCCTGATAAGATTGATGAAGCCGGAATGCGAAAATTGGCAAAACTTGCAAATACTGCCGCTGTAGATTTTGTAATGATAGGTGGAAGTTTATTAATGGTACACCAATTAGATTTATGTATTACTATTTTTAAGCAAGAAAGTAATATACCCATTTTGCTTTTTCCGGGTAGCCCTGCACAAGTTACCCCCAAAGCCGATGCATTATTGTATCTTTCTCTAATATCGGGTCGCAATCCCGATTTGCTTATTGGTCAGCATGTTGTATCTGCTCCGGTAGTAAAAGCAAGCGGTCTTGAAGTAATATCTACCGGCTATATACTCATAGATGGCGGTGTACCAACAACGGTATCCTATATGAGCCACACATTACCTATACCTGCCAACAAACCGGAAATAGCTTTATGCACCGCTTGGGCAGGCGAAATGCAAGGCAAGCATATTATTTACCTTGATGCAGGTAGCGGGGCAAAGACACCGGTTACTTTAGATATGATTACTAAAGTAAGCAGCAACATTGAAATTCCGTTAGTTGTAGGCGGTGGTATCTGCACCCCCGAAAAAGTATATGAAAACGCTAAAGCAGGTGCTAATCTTATTGTAGTAGGTAATGCTATTGAAAAAGATCTTTTCTTAATTAAAGAAATGGCAGAGGCAGCAAGGAGAGTGTGATCAGAGTTTAATGTATTACTCCGGCAATACACCTAACAGCACCTCCATCTTTGTGCCTCTTGAACCTTTTATTAATATAGAGCTATTTATAGGCAAATGTTCTTTTACATAGTTACATGCCTCATTTACGGTAAGAAACCATTTATAATTACCATTCAATTTATTAAATTCTTGCCCTACCAATAGCACATCCTGCCAATCGTGGGCTGCAATCAGTTCCACTAATTCCTTGTGTTCGTTTGCTTCATCTTTACCCATTTCCTTCATTCCACCAATCCAGAGTACTTTGTTAGGTAGTTTCGCATCTGCAAAATTTAATATTGCTGCTTTCATACTTGTGGGGTTGGCATTATAAGCATCTAAGATAATATTATTACTTCCTTTTTTTAGCCATTGAGACCTGCTGTTGTCGGGCTTATATGTGGCTATAGCCTTTTTAATATCCAATACATCTACACCAAAATGCATACCTACTGCAATAGCAACCATTACATTCGGAAAATTATATTCACCTACCAAATTTGTCTTAATGGCTATTTCTTCCTTTTTTAGCTTTGTATCTATTTCTAAAAAAACACCATTCATCGTTGCTTTGCCTATATAATCTGCATTGTTAGCACCATAACTTATTATATTAGTAATTCCTTTACTCATTTCTATAAGATATTCCAGGTCGCTATTTAAGAAAATAGTACCATGTGTATCTCTCAGAAAATCATAAAGTTCACCTTTCCCTTTTTTTACCCCATCCTCACCTCCAAAACCTTCAATATGTGCTTTACCGCAATTGGTAATGATACCATGAGTAGGCAGTACATATTTGCAATAAGATTCTATTTCTTTTTGATGATTGGCACCCATTTCTATAATGGCAAATTGTGCGTCATGTTTTATCTTTAAAATGGTTAAAGGTATGCCTATATGGTTATTAAGATTTCCTTCGGTTGCATAAGTAATGTAGTTGCTTTTTAATACGGAGTAAACCAATTCTTTTGTACTTGTTTTGCCATTAGAACCTGTAATTGCAATAAAGGGAATAGCAAAAGTTGTGCGATGAAAAAGAGCCAATTGTTGTAGTGTATCCAATACATTATTTACTAATATACAAAACTCATTTATTTTATATTCCGGCTTATCAATTATAGAATAGGCTGCTCCGGCTTCAAGTGCTTGTGCAGCAAAGGTATTACCATCAAAATTATTGCCACTAAGTGCAAAATAAATATCTCCTTGTTTTAGTTTTCTGGTATCTGTTTGTATAGAGGGGTATTTTAGGTATAGTTTATATAATTCCGAAATTTCCATAATGCCTGTTTTCTACAAAAATATACAAAAGAGCTTGTTTGCAGTACATTTAGTGTACCGGCATTTGCAAAAATAAAATAGGGACACAAATTTCAATTTGTATCCCTATTTAAAAATATATTGAATGTAATATTAAGCAACGAAAGGTAAACCAACCACTTTTGCTTTAATTGCTTTATCGCGAATCATAATGTTTATTTCGCTGCCAATAGCTGCATGTTCACTGGCTACATAAGCTAAACCTATTGCCTTGTTCAAAGTTGGCGACTGTGTACCCGATGTAACAACACCTATTTCTTTGCCATCGTTATTTTGAATGGTATGCCCATGACGAGGAATGCCTCTATCTAATAGTTCTATACCTACTAATTTTTTGCTTACACCATCTTTCTTTTGTGCTTCAATATGATTTCTGTTGGTAAAATCTTTAGTAAATTTTGTAATCCAGCTTAATCCTGCTTCTATTGGGCTGGTAGTATCATCAATATCATTACCATATAAACAAAATCCTTTTTCAAGTCTTAAGGTATCTCTGGCAGCTAATCCTATTGGTTTCATACCATGCGGTGTACCTACACGAAAAATTTCCTCCCAAATTTTATCAGATGCACCGTCTTTATCTTCAAAATAAATTTCTACACCACCTGCACCGGTATATCCTGTAGCACTAACCAATACATTATCTATACCTGCAAATTTGCCTTTTGCAAATGTATAATATTTAAGATTTGTAATGTCCATATCTGTTAGTTGCTGCAAATATTCTGTTGCTTTTGGGCCTTGAACAGCTAATAAAGCCGTATGTGCCGATATATTATGCATTTCAACACCTTTCGTATTGTGGCTACTAATCCAATTCCAATCTTTTTCTATGTTCGATGCATTAACAACAAGCATATATGTTTTATTCTGCTCTACACAATACACCAATAGATCATCAACTATACCGCCTTCATTATTAGGCAAACAAGAATATTGTGCTTTGCCATCTGTAAGTTTCGATGCATCGTTAGTTGTTACCCTCTGAATTAGGTCTAAGGCATTTTCGCCTTTCAACATAAATTCGCCCATGTGGCTCACATCAAAAACGCCGGCATTATTACGAACACAATGATGTTCTTCATTAATGCCCGTATAAGAAATGGGCATGTTATAGCCTGCAAAAGCGGCCATTTTTGCACCTAATGCAATATGCTTTTCGGTAAAGGGGGTGTTTTTCATTTTTTTTAGATTAAAATTTGATTTTCACAAAAGTAATCAACCTTTATAAAAAGAGGGTGTCTATTTTAAAATTTTGTACTGTAGATACTAAAATTTAAAAACCATATTTATAATTCTATACTTTTATTAAATATAGAATTATACTATTTTTACAAATTAATTAAACAAAAATGGTTTTTAGCAGCATTGTTTTTATATTTTACTTTTTACCTATATTTTTTCTCATTTATTATCTTGCAGACAAAAAGTATAAGAATGCCATTATTTTATGTGGCAGTATTTTCTTTTATGCTTGGGGAGCACCAAAATTTATTTTTGTTATTTTAGGTACTACCGCTATAGACTTTTATGTAGTTAGGTGGATAGCAAATACAGAGGCAAAACGACTGAAAACTGCTTTATTATGTTTTTCATTATGTATAAACCTTGGTCTTTTGTTTTATTTTAAGTACTGCAACTTTTTTATAGAAAATATAAATTATGTCTTTTTACACCATTTTGGTATTAAAGAAATAAGCTGGGTTAAAGTGGCTTTGCCTATCGGTATTTCGTTTTATACCTTCGAAACACTTACGTATGTTGTTGATGTATATAGAGGAATACACAAACCATTACGTAATTTTTGGGATTATCAATTATATATCATCCTGTTTCCAAAACTCATAGCAGGACCTATAATTCGCTATCACGATTTTGCCGACCAAATATATGACCATACCGAACATGAAACGTATGAAAATAAACTAAGAGGTCTGTACCGTTTTTTTATTGGTTTAGGCAAAAAAGTAATAATAGCTAATGCCATTGGTGCCCATGTAGAACACATATTTAATATACCTTATAATGAATTAAGCACTACAACTGCTTGGTATGGTGCTTTAGGCTATACCTTTCAAATCTATTTTGATTTTTCAGGCTATTCGGATATGGCAATAGGGCTTGCATTAATGATGGGTTTTAGAATACCCGAAAATTTTAATAATCCTTACACAGCAACATCAATAACCGATTTCTGGCGTAAATGGCACATAAGTCTCGGCAATTGGATGCGTAATTATTTATATATACCATTAGGCGGTAATAAAGTAAAAACTAAATTGAGATTATATTTTAATTTATGGCTCGTATTTTTAATATCCGGCTTATGGCATGGTGCCGCTTGGGGCTTTATTTTTTGGGGTGCTTATCATGGTTTATTTTTAGTTTTAGAACGATTGTTTTTGGGTAAATGGCTCGCAAAATTAGGTAAGTTGTCATTTGTATATACTTTTTTTATAGTAATGATAGGATGGGTGTTCTTTAAAATTGAAGATTTTTCAAAATCATTATCTTATTTAAAAACAATGTTTAGCTGGCAAGCAGATAATTGTAAATGGATACCTGATAATGAATTTTATACAATGCTTGTTATTGCCGGTATTTTCTCCTTTTTTACAATTACAAAGTGGGGAGAAAAAATACAACAAAAAATATTTTACAACACTTACAGTATGAAACTGCATTATGTAATGGCTTTTGCTACGCTCGTACTCTGTATTATTTCTGCATCAAGAATTACGGTAGCTACTTTTAATCCTTTTATTTATTATAGGTTCTAACATGCAAAAACGAAAACAAGTATTATTTATATCCTTCTTTGTTATTTTATTATTTCCATTCTTAAATGGAAAACTGCATTTAATTAAAAGTGGACAATTGCAAGGTTACTTTACAAATGCTGATGACGTTGATTTCTCTTGGGACAAATGGTTTGATGCAACATTCGCAAAAAACAAATCAGACTATATAAATGACCATTTCGGCTTTAGAGAAGATTTTGTACGGTTGAGCGGGCAAATAGATTTTACCTTATTTACTAAAGTGGATTACGGAAGTGCTGTTATTAGTAAAGACCATAATTTATATTACGATAACTATATTGATGACTATATAGGAAAAGATTTTATGGGTTACGACACAATAGCTCATATTATGAAACGAGTAAAAGCCATACAAGATACATTATCCCATTTAGGAAAATCTTTAATTGTGGTATATGTACCCAGCAAAGCATTTTATAACGCTGAAAGTATGCCTGAAATAAAAAAATGTTACTTGGGTGGCAAATCCAACTATTCACTTTTTTTAAAATTAAGCGATTCTCTACATATAAATAATATAGACCTAAATTCTTGGTTTATTTCTCTAAAAGGCAAAACACAAGACTCTCTTTTTACAAAACAAGGTATTCATTGGACCTGGTATGGTGCCTTTTTAGGTGGTGATAGTATTGCAAAATATATAGAGAAATTAAAAAATATAAGTTTGCCTCACCCTACATTTACTAAAATTGAGCATACTACAAAGGCAAAAGGTACTGATAATGATATGGCTACTATACTAAATTTAGCTTTACCGGTTGCAAATGAAACGTTTTCTTATCCGGAAGCCACGTATGATACGAGCAAAGTAAAACAAAAATTAAACATTATTTTTATCGGCGATAGTTTTGTTTGGACAACTTTGGAAAACGGATTTATGTCGAATGTATATAAAGAATGGCAATTTTGGTTTTATAATAAGGAAGTATTTTATAATAAAAATAACCCACATGCAAGAGATGCAAAAATGGAAAATTACGACTGGAAAAAAGCAATTGAAAAAACAGATTGCATCGTTTTAATGAACACTACAGCCAGCTTAAAAAGTATTGGCAGTGGTTTCATTGATAATGCTTATGAATATTACTATCCACGAAAATAGTAATATTTATAAAATATAATTTACGCAATCAATTGCTTTTTACTATTATATAATCAGCATAACCAATTGTACCCGGTGCAACTTTAAACCCAAAACCACTACCTGTTACACTACGGGCGGCAATTTGAAATATCTGTGTACCATTTATAAAACCGGTCCAATTACCATTTATTTGGTCTAACTCAAGTAAATTCCAACCTTTTTTGGTTGCATAAAGTGTATCTTGTGTAGATGGTATAATAAGTGTTGAAGCTGTAGTACTATTACCCTCAGAGTATAACGAATAATAACCATTTGAATCTACATAAAAAGCATAGCCATTAGTAGTTGATGATGCCCCAAATAGCAAACCCATAGTATTATTAGATTTAATATTTGCTTGCACTACAAAATTGCCAGTAGTATTAGCACCTGTACTTACTACCGATGTACTAAATAGTTTTGTACTGTAATCTACATACTGATAGCTGCCACTTTGTATGCTTGCATAAGCACTGTCTGCGGCATCGGTAAAATTCCAACCATACAAATCGCTACCGTTAAACTCCTCATCAAACAAATATCGGTAGCCGGTTGTATTCCCGGTGTTGTTATTATTATTGTTGTTGTTGTAATTGCTTGGTGGTGAGTCGTAATAATTTCTTTGAATACAAGAATTAAAAAAAGTACTTACCAAAAGGAATACTACTAAATATTTTGGTGATGCTTTTGTTTTCATAAAATCAGTTATTTAATCAAATTTATAGATTCAAAAAGCAAGCCTGAATTTAATTAAGGAAACAGAACTGCAATAATTTAACATTTATTTGACATGCTATTGAAGCGAGATTTCACCAAGTGATGCAACTAATATACAATTATGGTGCATATAGTAAATTCTATTTTTTATTTAATATTGAAATTAATTTATTGATACTTAATGCATAACCTAATTGAAATTGTAAATAGCTATTTGTATGAACACTTGAATTTGCATTAGGATTAACCAAATTTGAATAATATGATGCATGAAAATAGATATTTGATGAGCTGATACTATCATTACTTTTTCCGGTATTATAATACAACAGCATATCAAAATGATAATATGGCTGCATACTTGTTATATTCTGTTTAGAACTGTTATTTATGTTTTTAGATGTATTCCTAATATAATTGCTATATTGTTCATTCATTTGTGCATTTACATCATTACTATATGTATTTATCCAAAAAATTTGAGTTCCAAATTCAAATCCTAAAGGCACGTTTATATCAGCAATCTTTAGATTTTTAGATTTCACTCTAAAGTTAAAACCATAAGCTAATGATGTAACTGGAAAAGTTTTTTGCAAAATTGAATCTGAAATTGAGGTTTCGATTAAACCTAATATCCCATCAATGTACAAATGCCCAATTACACCGTAATTTTTGTATTCCGGCAATATATAAGTAAGTAAGTTTACATTTAATAATAATCTCGTATTAGCATATCTCAATGCATCTAATTCATTAATATATCTAACTGTTTTTTTAGTTATGATAGTATCCTGGTATAATGAATTTAAATTACCTACGTTTGATGAATAATTGCCTTGAACATAGACATTCCTTAAACCGATTAATCTTTCGTTACTTGATGCATTACTTATAATCCCTTTTTTGTGAGACACTGGGATACTTATAGAACCATAAAGCTCATTAAAAGTAGAAGTGTTATCGTCGAGTACACCAACAATATTTTGAAACATGGAAACGCTCCATTGAACATTATTATTTACGGCAATATAGCCAGTTTGATCTCTTATTTGTATTGTGTCTAAATTTGCTTCTGAATTATTAATAGTAAAATTTGAATAATCTCCTTCAGATAAATTACTTATAGTAACTGTGCCTGAAGCATCTGATTTAATACTATCATTGTAAATCATTTTAGATACTTTTTCCCTATCTACTATTGTATAATTTATACTGCATAGACTATTCGGAGTTAATCCTTCAATTAAAATTGCACCGTCTGTAGCTAAAGAAGTAGTAGGCATTCTCGTATGTGTTGTTAAATGGCAACCATCATTTAATACTATATTTTTATTATACTTAATGGTATCTTTAGTATTAAGCGGCGTAATAAAAAAATTATAATAGACGCCCGCTGCAAGATTTTTAATTGCTATCATACCATTTTTATCACTTTTAACAGTATCAGACGACAAAATATCACTTTTTTTATATTTATACCCAAAAACAAATTTAGTATTAAGACCTATTCCATTACCGCTTAGTTTTATTTCTCCATCACTTCCATTGCAATTAGTTGGATTCGTTACCGAGGCAACTAATTGAGCAAATGATTTCATTTGAACAATAGAAATTAATACTAAAAATAATATACAAATCTTTTTCATAAAATCTCTTTTTAAATATTGATTAGGGCACAAAATTAATTCAATTTATTTACAAATTACTATACAAATATATTTATAAGGTTAATTATTAATAATCAAATTGCTATATTTATATGAATTAACAATATTTCGTTAATTCATATAAATATAATCTTGAAAAAAACATCGTTTTAAAACCATTATAGTAAATCGGCTTATTTGGTTTATATTTGCACCCTTAAAAAGAAACAAGATATGTCTAATCGTACATTTACAATGATTAAGCCGGATGCTGTAAAAGCAGGAAATATCGGCAATATATTACAAATGATTAATGCCGGTGGTTTTCGTATTGCCGCAATGAAATATACTAAAATTAGTCGCCAACAAGCTGAAAAATTCTATGAGGTACATGCAGCACGCCCTTTCTATAGCGAACTGACTGAATTTATGAGTAGTGGTCCTATTGTTGCTGCTATTCTTGAAAAAGAGAATGCAGTTGCTGATTTCCGGAAATTAATAGGTGCTACTAATCCTGCAAATGCAGAAGAAGGCACTATTCGTAAAAGATATGCTGCTTCAATAGGCGAAAATGCAGTACATGGCTCCGACAGCGATGAAAATGCAAAAATAGAAGGAGACTTCTTTTTTAACGGCTTAGAGCAGTTTTAATTAATTGGTAACTATTTTTACATAGAAGCTTATGAGTATCAAAAAAATACTTATCAAGCTTCTATTTTTTTTATTCTTTAATTAATTCAACGAAATCAGCAAGCCAGTTATTTAAATTTATTATTGCGTCCTTCATCTTCCATTTACTCTTATCTCTGGGTATTACATAATTAGATACTGCTCTTATTTGTGCAAAAGGTATATTTTCTAATAAGCATATATAGTGAAATGCAGCACCTTCCATGCTCTCAATATCACAATTAAAAAGAGATTTTCTTTTTACAATAGTTGCCTCATTACCACTAACCGTATTTATTGTAAGACCGCTTAAACATTGCAAATTGATTTTATTATGTAGCGATGAAAACGGAGTTACCAATTTGCCATTTGTAAACGGAAAAACATCTTTGCTTGCCAAGCCTAAATCAAATAGATTAAGGTATTTATCATGGTCTTCTGCACCCAAGTCGCCAAACTGTTCGTTGGTAATAAATGTAAGTGTTCCTAATTCAATTTCTTCTTTAAAACTGCCACCAACACCTGCTTGTAAAATAAAATCGTATTTGTTGTGCTGTAAATGTTTTGTAAGAAAATAGGTGGTAGCTACCATACCTACACCACAATTTAATAGGGTAATATTTATATTATCATTGTCAACATACTTTAAAAGTGTCTCCTTTTTAAAAAGACTTATTTCCATTTCTGTTGCGGTAACTATTAATAAATTCATTGTGCAAATAAACGGTTTTTTTGCGGTATGGTTATGTAAGCCTAAATTTGTTACAAATTTAGGGCTATGGTACATTTAACAAGGGTTGAACATTTTAATGCTGCACATAAATTATTTAATAAAAACTGGACAGCCGAAGAAAATCTAAATGTATTTGGTAAATGTGCCAATGAAAATTGGCATGGACATAATTATGAATTGCATGTAACCATAAAAGGAGACCCCGACCCCGAAACAGGTTTTATTTTCAATGCTAAAACATTGGGCGACTTAATAAAAGAAATTATTGTTGAAAAGGTTGACCATAGAAATTTAAATATGGATGTTGATTTTATGAAAGATAAATTTACTAGTGCCGAAAATTTTGCAATAGGCATTTGGAACGAATTAAAACCACACATAGAGAATGAAAAGGTAAAAATGCATTGCATAAAATTATTAGAAACACCACGTATTTATGTAGAATACTTTGGTTGATATAGTTATTTGCATACAAATTAAATTTACCGGCGATATAATT
>CAIYTT010000056.1 GCA_903929195.1 uncultured Bacteroidota bacterium | reverse complement strand
GCTCCATTCACGCAAATACTTAAGGTCAAGCCGGACCATTTCATCAAAAGTTGTGCGGCTTCGGCCCACAACCTGCCAGAGTCCTGTAATTCCTGGTTTACTGGAGAGTAACCGCCTGCGGTGCCAAATATCATAAAGATCACATTCATATGGAATAGGCGGACGCGGCCCAACAAGAGACATGTCGCCTTTTAATACGTTTATTAATTGCGGAAGTTCATCAAAACTGGTTTTGCGTAAAAAATGACCAACAGTTGTAATGCGGGAATCATTGGTCAATTTAAAGACCCCCGGTTCGGTTGCTGCCGAGTTTTGCTGATTGATAAACTTTTTAATATATTCTTTATGTTTGAGTGGGTCATTATTTGCTGTCATTGTTCTGAATTTAAGGAAAAGAAATGTTTTGCCATTTAATCCAACACGTTCTTGCCGGAAAAAAACAGGACCGGCCGAAGTAGCCTTTATGGCTGCCGCAATGATCAAAAAAAGAGGTGAAAAAAGCAAAAGGGCAATAGCGCTTCCTATGATATCAAAAAAAATATTTTTTATAAAGAGAGGAAGTTTTTTGTTTAAACCTTTTTTTACAAGATCCGGGTAGAGATTTATGTTAAAAGGTTCATTTGATGACAATCCTTGCTTTGTCTCCGGGAAAATATGAAAAGATATATATATATATTTAATCCAGTCGAGATCAAGCTTTTCACAAAAGCGATCATAAATTTTATGAACTATAGTATCAATAGAAGCTTCATCCATCGATTCTATTTCGGTAAACAACACTCCAATAGTTCTATTATTATGGCTATACCAGCCCCTGATATCGATTTCTCTCAGCGATAGATCTAAGGATGTTTTAACTTTATCAACTATTTCTATGTTTTGCGTAGTTTCAATTAGACGTGAAATGTCAATCAGCAAAAGCAGAAATGGTTTTTTTGACCGTTCCGTTCGCATACGCTGCACCCGCAATATATGATGGAAATGTGACTGATCAAAAAAAGCTGGATCATTTTCAATAACGGGAACCACTAATGTCAATAAATTTTTAGGATGAGATGATGCGTGCTTTACCTTTGTTAATCTTGGCAGATTCATAAAAATTTATCCCGGATAATAGAAAGAAGCTTTATTTTTTCTGTTTTTTATAACTGATAAATTCTTCTCTGTGCAACTCAATCCATCTATAAAATATTCTTCTTGTTGTATGACATGAAGATAGCACTTCACTGTTTCAATATTGCGACAGTTTTAATAAGATTTAATTAAGAAAACTCCTCATATGTTTTGTTTAATCCCGCGGTTTGGAATCCCCTCGGCTCCTGCCGGGGGAGGCTCCACTCGAAAAATTGGAATTATAATCAAAACCTTCCCAATGTCAAGTAAATAAATTATAACAACAGATATGCACATAACTACATAACCATAGATTATGTACTACTATGTTTTACTATGTACTACTAAAATGAAAAATTATCAATACATCGAAAGAGGGATTTTTATATATTTTTTATAAGTTGACATCTTTTATCTTTTGACTTCTAAATCTGTGATAACCATTAATATTATTGATCTTTTAACAATCCTTAATTTATTCTAAAGATTTATTAGTGAAACTCCAATTTAATAAGACTCAGATATTACAAGCGTAGCACAGTAATATCTGTAAGTTAATGAGTCCCAAGTTTCAGAAGCGAAGCGCGTAACCTAAATAACCTAAAGGTCACCGTGGGGTCATCTACAACTGAAATTTGTAGGACGAATTATCCCACGT
>CAIYTT010000055.1 GCA_903929195.1 uncultured Bacteroidota bacterium | reverse complement strand
ATAAATATAAATATAAACATTAAATTAATCTAAACTGAAAATGAGTAGTAATTTCATTACGCTAAAAATTATGTAAAATCAATTTTCTCGTTTTGTATTTATGTCTATATTTGTATTAGTTTTGCTTAACATTACAAATTATACAAAAATAAATTTATAATATATTTTTTGTTCCCTTTGTTTTTGTTTAAATTGCAATAAATAAATTACCAAATATGCCATTTACTACTTTCGATTACGAATCTTTTCATGCTTTATATAATTATGCCAGTATTGGCATATTGATAACCAATAATAAAGGAGAGATTCAAATGTCTAATAAATATATTGAACAACAATTTGGATATGAAGAAGATGAGTTAAAAGGAAAGAAGGTTGAAATGCTAATGCCTTCCAGATATACAAAAAACCATGTTTCGCATCGCGAAAAATATAGTGCTAATCCACACAGCAGACCAATGGGATTAGGAATGGAATTGTCGGGATTAAAAAAGAATGGTACAGAATTTCCTGTTGAAGTAAGTTTGGGGTATTATAGTAAAGGCGGCGAAAGTTATTCTTTAGCATTCATAAGCGATATTACACAAAGAAAAGAGACAGAGCAAGCAATAATACAGCTTAATACCCATCTGGAAGAAAAAGTAAAAGAAGGTACACAATCGCTAGCATTAACAGTTGCCCAATTAGGAAATCAAATAAAAGAAACAGAACGTAAAGATACCGAATTACAAAGAGTAAATAATTTTCTTAATAATATTTGGAATCATGCAGGTGCAATCATTTTCGTATGTGATAAAGAAGGTATTATTCAGTTCTTTAACCCGGCTGCAGAAAAATGGTTAGGATATTCAGCAGATGAAGTAGTAAATATATGTTCGCTTACTAGTTTTCATACAAAAGAAGAATTAGAAAAAAGGGCTGAAGAATTAAGCAACGAATTACAAAAACCAATAAAACCTGATTTTGAAGTATTTGCAACACTAACAGCTATTAATCATGGTAATAATCAAGAGTGGCATTATGTAAGAAAAGACGGTAGTGTATTTTTTGTTTCTTTAAATGTTACACCTTTAAAACAAGCTTATAATCAAATAACTACCGGATATTTAGGTATAGCTATTGATATTTCGGAAAAGAAAAAAGCTGAAACAGAACTAAGAGCTGCCCTGGAAAAAGAAAAAGAACTAAACGAACTAAAATCTCGTTTTGTTTCAATGGCTTCACACGAATTCAGAACACCTTTAAGCTCAATATTATCCTCGGCTTACTTATTAGCAAAGTATATTACCACTGAAGACCAAAGTAAAAGAGAAAAACATATACAAAGAATCGTATCATCTGTTACCTCTTTAACCGAAATATTGAATGATTTCTTATCGGTAGGAAAAATAGAAGAAGGCAATATTTATGCCAAATACAGTGAGTATAATATTAAAGAACAAATGTCTCTTGTAATTCAAGAATTACAACATTTGCTTAAAAAAGGACAATATATTTCATATATGCATACTGGTAATGATACTTTAGTATCTTTAGACCAATCTATGATGCGACATATTGTTACTAATTTATTATCAAATGCAATAAAGTTTTCTCCGGAGAACTCGTCGATAGAATTAACTACAGAAAAAAATGAAAATAATTTTATTTTATCTGTTAAAGACAGCGGTATTGGCATACCATTAGAAGACCAAGAACACTTATTTAAGCGTTTTTTCAGGTCTTCGAATGTAACCAATATTCAAGGTACGGGCTTGGGGCTACATATTGTAAGTAAATATGTAGAATTAATGAACGGTAATATTACTTGTGCAAGCAAAATAGGGAAAGGAACTATATTTACTATAACTTTTAACAATACTTGGGAATGAAAAAAATATTAATAATTGAAGACAATGAGGATATTAGAGAAAATGTTGCTGAAATTTTGACGCTTTCAGATTACACTATTCTTACTGCACCTAATGGAAAAGAGGGAATTGACCTAGCTCAAAAACAACTACCCGATTTGATTATTTGCGATATTATGATGCCCGGTATTGACGGTTATGGTGTATTGCATGTATTACATAAAGACCCTGAGACACAAAATATACCTTTCATTTTTCTTACGTCTAAAAGCGAACGTAGTGATTTTAGAACCGCAATGGAAATGGGTGCCGATGACTATCTTACCAAACCATTTGCCGGCAACGAATTACTGTTAGCAATAGAAAGCCGTTTTAGCAAGATAGAACTAATGAAAAAGAAACTGATGCCAGACCTTGAAGGATTGAAAGAATTAATGGCTTCTCTGGGAAATAATAAAACACTTGAATCTTTAACGGATGCCAGCAGCACCAATATTTTTAGAAAAAAACAAATTGTATATAAAGAAGGGAATAACCCTCATTATCTTTATTATATAGTAAGAGGAAAAGTAAAAACATTTAAAACACACGAAGACGGGAAAGATTTAGTAATGGACTTGTATTCCGAAGGCGACTTTTTGGGTTATGTAACACTCTTGGAAGGATGTGCATATAAAGAAAATGCCGAAACAATGGAAGAAACAGAATTAGCTTTAATACCAAAAAAAGAATTTGAAGAACTAGTAAATAGTAACCCGGTAATTACTAAAAAATTTATTAGCTTATTATCTAAAAACATAATTGACAAAGAAAACCAATTACTGGGTATAGCTTATAATACTCTTAGAAAAAAAGTAGCAGAAGCTTTATTGAGCTTACAAAAAAAATACCATACCAATAAAAACGAACCTTATATCTTAGATATTAGCAGAGATGATTTGGCTTCTATTGCCGGTACTGCAACAGAATCGCTCATAAGAACACTAAGTGATTTTAGAAGCGAAAACTTAATAGACATCAGAAATGGAAAAGTAATAATAATGAACGATAAAAAGTTAGAAAACTTGATAAGATAATGAAATAATCATTAAAAATTCTACTTACTTAATGATTATTTTATTAAAAAAGAGTTTTAGCCAATATCATTATTATTTATGTTTTTTTTATTGCAATTAGTTTTTTTAGAAATAAAATACCTAATTTAGAAAAAAATTTAAATCTAAAATCTTTTCTAAAATATAATTATTATACATGAAAATAATTGACATAAAAGTTATGAGTGGACCAAACTATTGGTCTATAAGCAGACATAAATTAATTGTTATGTTGCTTGATTTGGAAGAATTAGAACAAAAACCAACTAACAAAATTCCGGGCTTTTATGAACGTCTTTCAACATTAATTCCATCTTTATACGAGCACCGTTGCTCCGAAGGTGTTCCCGGAGGCTTTTATACCCGCTTACAAGAGGGCACATGGATGGGACATGTTATAGAACATATAGCCTTAGAAATACAAAGTTTAGCCGGAATGGATACCGGTTTCGGACGCACTAGAGAAACAAAAGACAAAGGCATATATTATGTAGTATTTTCATACCAAGAAGCTAAGGCAGGCATTTATGCCGCCAAAGAAGCAGTAAGATTAGCACAAGCTTTAATTGATAATACAGAAACACATTTACCCGAAACTATCCAAACATTACGAGAAATTAGAGAACAGGAACGATTAGGTCCAAGTACCGGTTCTATTGTAGATGAAGCAATAAGAAGAAAAATACCCTATATCCGTCTTAATAGAAAATCGCTTGTGCAATTAGGCTATGGCTGCAACCAAAGAAGAGTTCAAGCTACTATTGCCAGCACAACAAGTTCTATTGCGGTAGAAATAGCTTGCAATAAAGAAGAAACTAAAAACTTATTACAGTCATCTCATATACCCGTTCCTACCGGCAGAGTTGTTTATAATGCCGAAGAACTTCAAAATGCAATTTCATCAATAGGCTACCCAATAGTAACAAAACCGATTGACGGAAATCACGGAAAAGGGGCAACTACAAATATTCGTAATTGGGAAGATGCATTGTCTGGTTACCATGCGGCAAAAGCATATAGCAGGGGTGTAATATGCGAAAAATTTATTACCGGAAGAGATTTCAGAGTATTAATAATAAATTACAAGTTTGTAGCTGCCGCCTTAAGAACACCTGCAGCAGTTACCGGCGATGGTATCCTTACAATACAAGAATTAATAGATAAAGTAAATAGCGACCCTCGCAGGGGTTATGGGCACGAAAATGTGTTAACATCAATAAAAATAGATGAATACACTCATAATATCCTTATAAAAAAAGGATACAGTTTAGAGACGATTCTATCAAAAGACGAAGAATTATGGTTAAAACCAACTGCTAATCTAAGCACCGGTGGTACTGCTACTGATGTAACAGATATAGTACACCCAACAAATATATTTATGTGCGAACGTATAGCACGTATTATCGGTTTAGATATTTGCGGTGTTGATATTATGGCAGAAAGTTTATCTACGCCAATTACTGAAAATGGTGGTGCGGTACTGGAAGTAAATGCAGCACCCGGCTTCAGAATGCATTTAGACCCAACCGAGGGATTAGCAAGAAATGTTGCAGAGCCTGTAATTGATATGCTTTACCCTCCGGGTACTTCTGCAAGAATACCTATCATTGCCATTTCCGGCACAAACGGAAAAACAACTACTACCCGCTTAATAGCACATATAGTAAAACAAAGTGGCTATAAAGTAGGTTATACTACAACCGATGGCGTGTATATACAAAACACGATGATGATGCAAGGAGATTGCACAGGACCTGTTTCTGCTGAGTTCGTATTAAGAGACCCTACTGTAAATTTTGCAGTATTAGAATGTGCCAGGGGCGGTATATTGCGTGCCGGTTTAGGTTTTCATCATTGCGATGTGGCGGTAGTTACCAATGTAGCCGAAGACCATTTAGGATTAGGTGGTATAGATACTCTTGAAAAATTAGCTAAAGTAAAATCTACTGCTGCACAAACTGTTTTCCCAAGAGGTTATGCTATTTTAAATGCAGATGACAATCTTGTTTATAATATGCATAAAGATTTAGACTGTAAAGTTGCTTATTTTTCGTTGAAAGAAGATAATATACGCATTAAAAGACATTGTGCTAAAGGCGGTATTGCGGCTATTTATGAAAATGGTTACATTACAATCATAAAAGGAAATTGGAAAATAAGAGTAGAAAAAGCTACCAATATTCCACTTACTTTCTCGGGTATGGCAGAGTTTAATATTGCCAATGTACTTGCGGCTACCTTAGCCACTTATGTGCAAGACTTTAAAACGGAAGATATAAAGCAAGCCTTGCAAACTTTTGTTCCTTCACCTGCACTTACTCCGGGTAGAATGAATATGTTTAGATTCAATAATTACTCGGTTATGGTAGATTATGCCCATAACACGCATGGCTTGCAAGCTATAGGAAAATTTATTAAAAATGTAAATGCAAAAATAAAAGTAGGTTTAGTTGCCGGTGTTGGCGACAGACGCGATGAAGACCTTATATCTTTAGGCGAAGAATCTGCAAGAATATTTGATGAAATAATAATAAGACAAGACCGAAATTTAAGAGGCCGAACAGAAGAAGAAATTATTAATTTAATTACTAAAGGCATTTACAACATACACCCCTTAAAAAAGGTTACTGTAATACGAAACGAAAAAGAAGCAATTGATTTTGCATTACATAATGCCGAAAAAGATAGCTTTATCGTTATTATAAGTGATGTTGTACCCGATGCATTAGAACAAATAAAAAGCTACAAAGCACTGGAAGAAGGTACTGTAATATAAATACACATACAAATAATAATTCAGCTTCAATTTTCAAAATCCCTAATGCCTCTACTGACAGGCATTAGGGATTTTGAAAATTGAAAATAAAAGTGATAATTATCTATATAGTATGCAGGCTAATAATATTAATTCCATTTATACTATTAAAACATTTAAATAAGTACGATACCATTTACTAATGTTTTTCTAATTTCATTAATGATAATGAAGCCTGCATTGTATAATATGCAAAGAATTACTCTTTACCGCATAAATGAGTCTGTGTTCGTTGTTAATACGCCTACTCCAACAACCTGAAAAATTACCCTTTAATGGCTCAGGTTTCCCAATACCTTTAAATGGAGAACGCAATGTATCCTTAATCAATTCATTGATACGCAAAACAATTTTTCTGTCCTGTTCCTGCCAAAATAAATAATCTTCCCAAGCATTTGTCTGCCATGTAAGCTCCATTATTCTTCTATAAGGTCATGTTTAAAAGATATGCCCTTGTTCATTTCTTCAATTGCTGCTTCAAGCCTTACCCTGTTTGCATTATTGCCCATCACATATAGCGTTTCTGCTATAGAATTATATTCATCCATGTCCATTATCACAACATTTTTACCCTTTGTTCTCGACACAACAACAATTTCCTTATCTTCATTTACTGCATTAAGATTTTGCGAAAGATGATTTCGAAAATCAGTATAAGCTACCACCCTCATAGTTTGTATATTATACTTACAAACTTAGTTATAATTATTCAGTTTTCAAAAAGAGTGAACCCCTAAAGGTTATATTCAGCCTTTGTCGGATGTTTCCCCTAGCAAACAATAGAGCCATTCCTCTACCAATAGAGACTTGCACCGAGTTATAGTACTATAGAAGAAAAGCTATTTGAACGCGAAGTATTAAATATAAAAGAGGTGATATGGCATATGTTTTCTGATATATCATATCTAATAAATATTCCGGTTATACATAGATATGTCATATAAAAAAATATATGTCATATCATGCCTGTTTATTCCCGTTTTTCAAGATATTCCGCAAGGATATTGAACTGCAATAAAGCCCGTCTATGAGGGTATTTACCTTTACAAAGCTAAATCAAGACTATAAATATAAATAAACCTATACCAAACAGAGCAGCCACAAAGCCATGGGCATCAAGAAATTTAAGCAAATGATGTATTTCTTATTTGCATTTTAATTACGATATATTCTATCTCAATATTCTATAGCATAAACCAAACTCTAAAGCATTACCATAAAGTGAGGTACTTGTGTTTTTACCCATAGAATTGTCTTTAACGTTTTTAGATAAATAGCCTGCTCTAAACGTGCTTAACATAGCCATAAAACCAAAACGCTTTGTGATATAGTATTTAGCTTTTGCACCGGCTCTTACTATTGCCCCACTGGCAGTATATTGGTAGGGCTGGTCTAAATAAGTACCTTTTACGGATATAGAAGCCGGACCAATAGATGTAAATAAAGACAAATCGGTATGTTTGGTTACAAAATAATGATAATAAGCATCAGCAGTCAATTCGGTTGTAATTACTTTCATAATCGGCTCTCTTATTGTATTTAATGTTTGCATTTTAATATCGGCAGTAGTTGAAGCATAAAAATTAAATGGATTAATTTTATAAATATCTGCTCCCGAATTAATGCCTATACCCCAATGTTTACTAAGACCATACTCAATAGAAATAGGGTCTCTGTCGCCACCTACATTACCATGATTACCGCCATCGTTAGCTATTGTAGCATCATGAGTGTTTAAGCTGCCATGCGATGAGCCTTCTGAAATACTTATTAGCAATGAGCCTTTATTGAACGACTGTGCAAAAAGACCGACATTATTAAATATAGCCAAAGAAAATACAATTGTTGAAAAAAGGAATAGCTTTCTCATACTAAAAATTTATAGACCAAATTTAATGAATCTATTTGAATAAAAAAATAAATAGCTATTTTTTGTCTAAATTATAAAGTTGGTATCTTTCTATTAAATCAATAAGTAGTTCGGCATAATCCGGATTGGTGGCATATCCATATTTTTTAAGTCCTAAAGCCCACTTTTTATATTCTGTAATTTTAATTTTAAAAAGTTCGTTATAGCGTTCTCTTTTTAAAAAGATGGAGTGGTCGTTAAAAGACTCTTCCGGTGTATTATAAACTCTGTAACACTCATCTCTTTTTTCTGCATCTTTATAATACCCTACCCCGTCCCAATTAGTATTACATTTAATGCCAAAATGATTATTGGCATTTTTCACCAAATCACTATTTCCGTAGGTAGATTCTAAAATTGCTTGTGCCATAATAATACTTGCAGGAATGCCATATTTTTCTTTTTGTAATTGTGCTAATCTTTTATATTTATTTATATAGCTTTCATAAGTATAGGTAACTGTATCTTTTATAAAAACAGTTTCTGTTTTAATTTTTTTTTCTTCTATATGTGGTTGATTGCAGGAAATAAAAAATAAAAATATAATAAAAAATATACGCATAATAAATTAGTTTACACAAAAAAGCTGAAATAGTTTATATTCAGTTATTTTTCTTGTAACAAAGATAAGATAAAGTTTTAAAGACATTTTCTTACAAGGTATTGCAAAAATATACAGGCAATTCACAAATAAAAATGTTTCAATTTTTGTGAAACCAAGAGCTAATTCTAACTTTCTTAAAAAATATTTTTTTATACAGTAAAAGAATAAAGTAGTTAGACTAATTTTGCTATTATTCCCTTATCAATAAAAATATAAATTTTAGAATGGGTAGGATATTTGAAGTAAGAAAATCTACAATGTTTGCGCGGTACGACCGCATGGCAAAACAATTTAGCCGTATAGGTAAAGAAATTAATATAGCTGTTAAAAAAGCCGGACCTGAACCGAATACAAACCCGATGCTAAGGCGTATAATGCAGAATGCAAAATCTGTAAATATGCCTAAAGACCGTATTGAGTCGGCCATAAAAAATGCTATGGGTAAAGATACCAGTAACTACGATGAGGTGCTATACGAAGGGTATGGTCCTTATGGTATTGCTTTATTGGTAGTTACAGCTACTGATAACACAACAAGAACAGTAGCTAATGTGAGGTCTCATTTTAATAAAGGTGGCGGTACTCCTGGTAATAGCGGTTCTGTAAGTTTCTTATTTAAACACTGTGGTGTCTTTAAATTAAAAGCGGAAGGTGCAAATTTAGACGATTTGGAATTAGAACTTATTGATTTCGGGTTAGAAGAAATAGGAGAGGACAGTGAAGGTAATATTATTGCGAGATGTGGTTTTACCGATTTTGGAAACATGCAAAAAGCATTAGAAGAAAAAAAGATTGTTCCTATTTCTTCTGAATTAGAATGGATACCTTTAAATACAATTGAAATTAGCGAAGAACAAGCGGAAGAAATATTTAAATTAATAGAACGTTTGGAGCAGGATGATGACGTACAACATGTTTTTCACAATATGGCATAATCAATAATACATATTATTTCAAAATTATTTTTATTTTATGAAAAAATTATTTTTAATTTTTATTGCAATTCCTTTTGCTATTTCAAGCAATGCACAGACACCCTTAAAAGTACCTGCACTAAGCCCAAATGCAAAAATATCTCAAGATTTTTCTTTATCTAATATTGAAATTTCTTATGGCAGACCGTCATCAAGAATGAGACGCATGTTAGGCGGTGTAGAAGCTTTTGGCAAACCGTGGCGTACAGGTGCTAATGGTGCAACAAAAATAAAATTCGGAGAAGATGTTGAAATTAATAATACCACAATTAAAGCCGGCGAATATGCCTTATACACAATACCGGATAAAGATAAATGGGAAATAATATTAAATACTGCTGCTACACCATTTGGCCCTAATGGCTACGACAAAGCGAATGATGTAGTAAGATTTACAGTTGTTCCCAAACAAATGCCGGAGCAAGATATGGTTGAAACCTTTACAATAAATATTTCAAATATCACTTATAATACTTGTAATATTGAATTGGTATGGGAAGCCACAAAAATTATTATTCCGGTTACTGCACATAATCAGGAAACAGTAAAAAAGAATATAGACAATGCTATCAATCATCCGTCTATTCCTTATTTTCAGGCTGCAAACTACATTTATGAATCTAATGGAAATATAGATACGGCAAAAGCGTATGTGGATAAAGCCTTAAAAGCCGACCCAACTGCCTACTATATATGGCATTTAAAAGCAAAAATAGAAAAGAAATTAGGTAATAAAGCCGCTACAAAAGAAGCTGCTTTAAAATCTATGGAAGTGGCTAAAGGTAAACCTTATGAAGAGGAAAACAAATATAATAACACCATTTTATTGGAAGGCTTAAATAAACAATAATTAAAGCTATATTATTTTTTTCAAGACTATACACCAACATGCGCATTTACTTTAGTATTATTCTACTTTCTTTCTTTTCTACTATTTGTAATGCACAACAGATACGACCTGCGAATTCAGAAAAGATATATCATGAATTAGCCGGCTTGCAACACCTTGTAAATGTATTATATGTTGCAGCACATCCTGACGATGAAAACACCCGATTGTTGGCTTGGTTAGTTAATGACCAAAATATACATACGGCTTATTTATCTTTAACAAGAGGTGATGGCGGACAAAATATTTTAGGTAGCGAACAAGGAGATGCATTAGGCTTAATACGAACTCACGAATTACTTGAAGCACGAAAAATTGATGGTGCCGAACAGTTTTTTAGCCGTGCCATAGATTTTGGATTCTCTAAAAATTATAAAGAGACATTTAAACACTGGAATTCTACTACCTTAACAGGTGATGCTGTATGGGTTATGCGTGAATTTAGACCCGATATTGTTATTTGTAGATTTCCACCCGATTCACAAGCCGGACATGGGCAACATGCAGCTTCTGCAATTATTGCTGCAAATGCGTTTAAATTAGCAGGCGACAAAACGAAATTTCCCGAACAATTACAGTACTATCCTGAATTTCAACCTAAACGAATTGTTTTTAATGCTTATCGTTTCGGTAGTTTTAGTACTGCAAAAGAGGATATGTTTAAATTATCGGTTGGACAATATCTGCCTGATTTTGGCATGGGTTCCGGTGAGCTTTCGGGTGTTAGCCGCAGTGTACACAAAAGTCAGGGTGCCGGTACTGCAAGTATTCCGGGTGTGCAAACAGAATATTTTAAATTAGTAGATGGCGAAGATTTTACAACTTCATTGTTCGATGGGATAGATAAAACATGGGGAAGAGTGAACAGAAAGGATATTGGAGAAGACATACAACAAATTTTAAATAATTATAACTTTCAACACCCCGATGCAAGTATTACCGCATTAATGCAATTGAGAAAAAAAATAGCAACCGTAACAGATAGCTACTGGAGAAAGCAAAAACTAAATGAAATAGATAAAATAATAGTTGACTGTACCGGTTTTATGGCAGAATTATTTACAAAACAAGCACAAACTGTTGCCGGTGTAACTCTGCCATTTTCTCTGCATGTTATAGCACGTTCAAATTCAATACCGGTAGTATTAAAATCAATAAACTGGACATTAAAAAGAAATGTAAGTAATGTAGATACAAGCCTGAACTTAAATATTGGCAAAGATTCGCTATATACTTTTGAACATAACATAACCATACCGAATTCTACACCTATAACTCAACCCTATTGGCTTAGCGGCATACATACAGGTAGTATATTTCAGATACCATTCGATACATTAATTGGCATGCCCGAAAGCCCTAATCAGTTGCAAGCAACATTAACTATTGAAATTGAGAACGAGAATTTCAATATAAATGTGCCACTGTCATATAAAAAATTAGACCCTGTTAGAGGCGATGTCGTTGAGCAATTAAGGGTAGTACCCGATAAATCAATAGATTTCAGTTCTAATCTTATAATTGCAAATACAGATGGTTCGCTAAAAACATCTGTTAGAATTCATCCATTTAAACCACTTGAAAATATTGGTTTAATGTTACTTTTTAATGATAAACTACTAACTACTTACAGTAATCTGAATATAAAAACGGACACAGTAATCAATATTAACCTGCCGGCAGGTACATTTCCTGATGCAATAAATAGTAGCACTTTGTCTGTAATGGAGCGTGCAAGCCAGTTTATGAGTAATCAGCATTTAATACAATATGCTCATATACCCTCATTACAGTACTTCACACCGTCTACAGTTAAAGTTATTAAAAACGATTGGAAATGTAAAGCAAAAAAAGTGGGTTATATTGAAGGGGCAGGTGATTTTATGCCTGTATTTTTACAATTATGCGGTATAGATGTGGACATACTAAAAGAATCGGACTTTGTTGATGCCGCTAATTTAAAAAAATATGACGCCATTATTACCGGAATAAGAGCAGTAAATGTTGAAAAAAGAATGCTTACATGGATGCCTATTCTTTTAAAATATGCAGAAAACGGTGGTACATTCATAGTGCAATATAATACATTGCAAGATTTAGCTACCAATCAATTAGGACCTTACCCTATTACTTTATCTAACCAAAGAGTAACTGAGGAAGATGCAGAAGTGAAATTGCTTGCACCGGAATCTAAACTATTTACTTACCCTAATAAAATAAGCGAGGCAGACTTTAAAGACTGGGTACAGGAACGTGGTTTATATTTTGCATCTAAATGGGATGATAAATATACACCTTTATTTTCTATGCACGATGAGGGAGAACAACCCTTAAACGGTTGCACATTATATGCAAAAACAGGAAAAGGACATTATATTTACACCACATTATCTTTTTCTCGCCAATTGCCAATAGGTAATAATGGTGCAATTAGATTATTGATGAATATGCTAAGCATTGGAAAATAATATATATTTTGGATAATTAAAACAATAGTAGTACGTTTATACAATATACGATTATGAAAAACATTTTTTCAACAAAAATTATCTTTGGTATTGCATTTGTTTGTGCAATTGGGATATTGAGCTATAGTTGCAGTAAAGATTCTAATTCTACTGTAAAAGATACAGCTTGCATAAATACACATTTAAGCATTTACGATTCTATGTGTAATATGACAAGAAATAGATATGCAATAGAAAACCTTACTCATTATCAGTATGATTCCGGTAAACAAGTAAATAAAACAGTTACAGACGGAATAGTGGGTAGTATAAATATTACTGCTTATAACAATAAAACAGTAGTTTATAATTTTATGACCTTCCAGTTAATAGACACAAATGGTGGTATTATACACTTTTATACTACGCAAACACCTACGAACAAGAAACAAGACATATACTATAATCCTAAAAGAGATAGTGTATTTATTTGCACAACAACCAATACATATAATGTACAATCTACCCTTACCGATTTAGATACATTATATACGCCTTATTAGTACTGCATTTTTATTTTATATAACAACAAAAAGCTCATTTCAGATATTGGAATGAGCTTTTTGATTATAATGTGCATACTAATCTTTGTATATTTTTATTATACTATTTCCATTAATATCTATGCTTGCTCTATACATGCCTTCGCTGTTAAAGGACAATTCTATATTACCGGCTTTGTCAATAGCTATTAAACCACCTTCGCCATTAATAGCAACTAATTTATTATATACAACTAAATCACAAGCCTCTTTTAGTGAAAGTCCTTTGTATTCCATTAAGCAGGAAATATCGTAAGCTACAACCAAACGAATAAATAATTCTCCATGCCCGGTACAAGAAACAGCACAAGTAGCATTATTGGCATAAGTACCTGCACCAATTACCGGACTATCGCCTATCCTACCAAATTTTTTGTTTGTCATGCCACCCGTACTTGTAGCAGCAGCAAGGTTTCCAAAACAATCTAAAGCAACTGCACCTACTGTACCCATTTTCTTTTCAGTATGGTCTAATTGCACTTTATTTTCTACTAATGCTTCTTGCCATTGGTCGTAACGTTGTTGCGTGTAGAAATAGGCATCATTTTCAAATTGTAAATTTTGAGAAAGTGCAAATTCTTCAGCACCGCTACCGGCAAGCATTACATGCCCACTATACAGCATGGTAGTTTTAGCAAGTAAAACAGGATTTTTAACAGTACTTATCCCGCACACAGCACCGGCTTCAAGTGTTTTACCGTTCATTATGGCTGCATCCATTTCGTGCTTACCAATATTATTAAAAACAGCACCTTTGCCCGCATTAAACAAAGGATTATCTTCTAAACACATTACAGCAGCAGCAACAGCATCTACACTATTACCTTTTTTTTCTAAAATTGTATATCCGGCACTCAATGCGTCTTTTAAGCCTTGTTCGTATTGTGTTTGCAGTTCTTTAGTCATTGTACTACGCAAAATAGTACCGGCACCACCATGTATTGCTAAAGCAAATATATTTGTCATAGTAATAATTTTATTAGTTTAACTGTTTTTAATAAGCACTAAAATGGATTAGTTAATTTTAAAACTGTTAGCCATTTTTTCAAATACAGGCAAAAAACGTTTAAATGTTGCTTGTGTAGCTGTGGCAGTAAGCTCGTAAGGTTTACCATCTTTTATAGTAACATAATAGATTGCTTCCAAATCTTTTTTATCGTATTTAAAAGTATAGATTATCTCATAGAAATCTCTTTTATTTATTTTTAGGTACTTTTGAGATACCTGCTTATAATTATTCATAAATTTTTCCAGTTTTTGTGGTTGTATCATCGCATATTCTTCTAATGATAAATCATCAACCGGACCAATAACCAAATTTAGATTTTCAGCAAAAGTTTGCATTGCTTCCTCTCTTGGTCTTTTAAAAAAGAAAATAGTTCCTTCAATAGGTGTATTCATCCAGTTTTCGGGATATAATATGGAAACACCTTTTTTTGCGTCTGTATAGGATTTATATTTTATAACTTGTGCAGACGATTGTAGCGAAAAAACGAATGAAATTATTAGAATTAAATATTTACCCATAAATGTTTTTTAATTTCTTTTATCTATTCCCCAATATAGTTTTTGCCTTATTGTTTTAAGAAAATTGTGTTCGTCCGGTCTAACTAATGAAACCAAAAAATTTTCTTTTTTTACTGCTAATTGCACGCTACTTTTTATAGTTTCTGTTCTGGCATCAAGTGTACATAAAAATTGTTCCGAACGACCTTCAATTTCAAAAGAAATGACATTATCGTCGGGTACAACAATAGGTCTTGTATTTAAATTATGAGGTGCAACAGGTGTAATAACAAAACTAGATGCTTGTGGAAACACAACAGGACCACCACAACTTAATGAATATCCGGTAGAACCGGTAGGTGTTGCAACTATTAAACCATCTGCCCAATAAGTATTCAGGAATTCGCCATTTAAGTATGTATGAATTTTAATCATAGAAGATGTATCCTGTCTATGAATTGTAAATTCATTTAATGCATAAGGAGCACCATCAAATAACGGTACACTAGAATCTAAGTGTACTAAAGTTCTTTTTTCGTGGGTATAAGACCCTCTGGCAAGAGATAATATGGCTTCTTCTACTTCATCTTCGGATATTGCTGCCAAAAAACCTAAACGACCTAAATTTACACCAATTAATGGTATATCTGTATTACCTACAAAACAGACAGCATCCAACATGGTGCCATCGCCACCCAAACTAAATAACATATCTGTTTGACGTGGCAAATCTTTTTTGCCGGTAAAAAACCTTGGGGTATTTGTAAATGTGTAATAGGGTTGTAACCGGTCGAAGAATTCTTTATAAAATACTACCTGTAAATTATGAAATTCAAAAAGATTAATAATTCTAATAATTACAGGTACATCAAGCTTATCGAATGTTCTGTTATAAATAGCTACTAACATGAAACAAAATTTATTTACTATAAAAATGTAAATGTAATTCAATTAGCTGTATCCCTATTTAATGTTTACGAAAATATAATTTAAGAATACAGATTCAAAATAATAATATTATTGGTTTTTTAATGAAAAATAGAAAACAGACCCTTTACCTAATTCACTTTCTACCCAAATTTCGCCTTCATTTTCTCTCAAAAAATCTTTACATAAAATGAGTCCAATATTAGTACCAACTTCATTATTTGTACCCAAAGTACTGCTGTTAGCACCCTCAAATATTGATAATTTTGTTTTTTCGTCAATGCCTATTCCATTATCTTTTACTGAAAAAACAGTATATCCCGGAATTTGGGTTTGCACAGCATTTACAATTATTTCGCCATTGCTATTTGTAAATTTTATTGCATTCGCTAATAAATTTCTTATTACAAAATCAAAATGTTCGGGTATAGCCACTACTTTTATATCATCTGCGGTATTATCTATAATTTTAATATTTTTTTGAGTAGCAGAAGTTTTTAAAAGCTTAAATGTATTTAATATGTGTTCTTTCGTTAGAAAAATTGTTCTAACTGTTTTTGTACCCGATAAATTCTTTTTGCCCCAAAAAAGTAATTTATCAAGTGTATCTTTACAACTTATCGCCAATTCTTTTATATTGTCGTAATAATATAGTTTACTTTCTTCGTCACTTGCTTTATCATTAAACATTTCAAGTAAAACAGGAATATTGCTTATAGGCCCTCTGAGGTCATGACCGATAACGGAAAGTAGTTTATCTTTAACCGTATTAGCTTTTTGAAGTTCGCTTTGTTTTTTAAGTAATTCATTATTTAATTTCAAACTTTTAGAATAAAAATAAAACAGAATAATGAATACTATAAATATGAAAATAGCAAACATTAGAATTATATTTTTTTTAATCGCATTTTTTTTCAACACATATTTAAGCATTTTCACTGTTTCCTCCGATTGGTTGAGCTTAAACATTGTTTCTAAATTTGCAATTTCAATTTTCTTTTGTATCCCGGCTATGCTATCTAATATTGTTTGTTTTTTTTCGGTAAATTCTAATGCTTTTTTATAATCTTCATTCTTTTTGTATATAATTGCAAATAAACCATATATATCGCCTTCTAATTCTTTTAAACCAATTTTTCTGGCAGTGTCCACAGCTTCATTTAAATAGATTATAGCTTTTGCTTTATCATCTTCGTATATGGACTCAGAAATATTATATAGTGTTTGTGCATAATATTCGGGTTGATGACTTTGCTTAGTTAATTTAAGTGCTTCTTGAAAGTTTATAAATGCAATTTCCTTTTTATTAAGCTTACTGTTTGCAGCACCCATATTTATTAACAGTAAAATACGAACAGAAGTAAAGCCCGGGTCATTTGCATTTTCAATGGCAGCTGAAAAATAGTCCATAGCTTTTTTATATTCTTTTTTTTTGCAATATACAACACCAATATTATTAAGTAATGTTAATCCGGATACAGAAACAGGTTTATCATGTTCTATTTTATAGGCATCATCATAATATTCAAGTGCTTTATCTAAATTATTAGTCAATTCATTTACCGCTCCTAATTTTATATAGGTATCTACAATATCTTCCGTATCAGACAAATTGGTAAACGTTTGTAATGCAGAAATAAAATATTGAGTAGCAAGATTATAATTTGCTTTTCGTCCTTCTACAACACCTAAACTATTATTAGTAAGTGCAATATCTATTTTAGAACCTATTTGGTTATACAATTCTAATTCTTCCTCAAATCTTCTTTGTGCAACTACTAATACGCCTCTCATTTCAGCTAATGTACCTAATAGCCCAAGCATTTTTGCTTCCCCAATCTTATAGCCTCTTTCACTAAAATATCTTTGTCCTTCTGCTGCATAGAAAGTTGCACTATCCGGGTTTTCAAAACGATAATATTTACAAATGCTAAAATATAAATTTGTTTTTATTGAATCGTTTGTAGCTGTAGATAACTTAGCTAATAAGTCGCTAACTTTAGCTTGAGAAAAAAGTAAAACAGGATAAAAAAGAAATAGAAATAAAGCACATAGCTTTATAATAAAAAGTTTCATTGTATTTTGAGATGCTATTTTCATTAAACAATTAGCTATAACTAAATTAAAATTTACAATTCAAAATATATTAAACTATTCAACTTAGAAATAAATTATTTTAATAAACATGCTAAAGATAATAGCCAATATTGATTTTACAAAACTAAAAGCCAAATAATCTTCCTAAACAATATTGATATTATTTATAGAATATTATTCGTTATTTGTAATATTATCAATAAATGAAGCATACGCATTTTGCCAACCTAACCATAAATTAGAAGTACCTAAAGAAAAATTGTGAAAAATAGTAATTAATGTACTCTTATTTTGTTGCAGTATTTGTTGCATTTCTCTCAATTGATTAAAAGCCTGTTCTATTGATAACTTTTCTTCAAACAAGGCAGTAGTATCCATAAAACAAAAAGGAAAAATCCTTAATGGTGTAACTGTCTCATTTTCAATATCGTACCATAAAAACGAACTGCCTGTACCCGCTCTAAACCCAATATGAGTTCCATATCCCATACTATAATCTTCTTGTATATTATTTTCTATTAATAATCTGTAGGTAAGTGGTATATTCAGTTTAATATAATGTTGCCTCGAAATGGTAATCGTGTGTGTGAGTATAGATTCTAATATATTTTTTTCTTTTGTAATAATTTCTTTTTTATCATAATAATAAGAAGGGTGAATACCTATCTTTCCTTCTTTTGATAAATTTTTTATTATACGTAACATTGCCGGATGCAATGGGTGTAAATTTTTATCGAAAGCGGATGTTTTTATTGCACATAAAATAAAATAGATCGGGACAATTTTATTTTCAGTATGTAATAGGTGCAACCAATGAAATGAATCATAAGGGTCTCGTTGCTTATTATTAAATATTTGTATTCGTTCGTCTATTTGTTTTACATCACCTTTAAGTATTGCTCTTAAATAAGCACCTGCAATTCGTGCAATACCTTTATGTAAATGCGAAAATGCAATATCAATATCATAAGTTGGTAAAAAAGTAAATTTGCCTTCCGGGAAATCAATATTAAATTTATTTTTTAGCCTTTTTTTAAATTCAGTAACCCATAAATCAATTATTGGAATTTTTAGAATCGCATTCTTAAATAAGATGCTATCAGATGCCGGGTATCTGTGGTGTTTATCCGGTGTATAGGGTAGGTATTCTTCATATCTGGAAATTAAATAAAATATTGCAGAAAAAAGGTCAAAAGGAATATCAAAATTTTCGCTAACTCTAAATAAAACCGGCATAGTATCTAAATCAGAAATACTCACTTGTTCTATATTATGAATACCTTTTTGCCAAAGCAAGCCGATATCAGGAATTGTAATACAATCTTTATATCTGCCTGAACCGTATAAAATATGTGCTTTTTCATCTAATAAATCATTTTCGTTATCTGTTATGCTATATTTTAGTTGCAATCGTTCGCAAAGCAACCAATCAAGTACATATTGTAATCTATTACTTTTATTTATACAATATATAACAAGAGTATCCATAACGAATATTTTAACATGTAATAATCAGCGTTCTTTCCACATTTTATTAAAAGACTTAGGACTAAAAAACAATTTATCCCTGTCTTGCACCCAAGAATCTCTAAATAAATAATTGATTGCTTTATTTTTTAAATCCGGTCTTACTAAATTCATAATTCGCCTGCTAAGCATTGCTTGCTCCCAAGTCTTCCAAATGGTATCTTCTGCAAAACCATTTAGTTTTTGTTTTACTGCTAAACTACGATTTTCTAAGAGCAGTTCGTGAATATTAATTTTTACCGGACATACCTCTGTACAGTTGCCACATAAACTGGAAGCAAAACTTAGATGTTTATTTTCTGCCATACCCAGTAAATGGGGTGTAATTACCGAACCTATTGGGCCGCTATAAGTAGTGCCATAAGCATGACCACCAATATTTTTGTACACAGGACATACGTTAAGGCAAGCACCACACCGAATGCAATACATGCTTTCTCTTATTTCCTTTTTCAATAGATTTGTTCTGCCATTGTCTAGTAAAATAACATACATTTCAGTTGGGCCATCTGTTTCATCTTCTTTTTTAGGACCTGTAAAAATAGAGTTGTAAACTGTAATTTGTTGTCCGGTACCAAAAGTAGCAAGCAATGGCCAAAAAAGTTCTAAGTCGTTTATGGAAGGTATAATTTTTTCTATACCTACTATTGCAATATGTATAGGTGGAAAAGAAGTAGAAAGTCGGGCATTACCTTCATTTTCAGTAACTGCAATGCCACCAATATCAGCTAATAAAAAATTAGCACCTGTAATACCAATTTGTGCTGATAAGTACTTTGTTCTTAAATTTTTTCTGGCTATCTGTGTTATTTCTGTCGGATTAAGATTTTGCTCTGTACCTAATTTATCATGAAAAACTTTTGCTACATCTTCTTTGCTTTTATGCATTGCAGGTGTTACAATATGATAAGGAGGTTCACCGTCAAGCTGCTGTATATATTCACCTAAATCTGTTTCAATGGATTCAATACCATTTTTTTCTAAAAAATGGTTTAGATGAATTTCTTCTGATACCATAGATTTGGCTTTTACAACTTGTTTTGCATTATTGTCTTTACAAATTTGCAAAACTGCTTGTAAAGCATCATCAGCAGTTTCTGCCCATATTATTTTACCTTTGTTATTCGTAAAATTATGTTCAAATTGCTCAAGATACTTATCTAAATTTTCTATTGTTTTCCATTTAATATTTTTGGCTTTTTTCCTCCCAATTTCAAGATTGGAATATTGTTTTTTTCCATTAATAACACTTTCATTATACTTATTAATGTTAAAAGAAATTTTTCGTTTATGTTCTAAATCATTTGCCTTTACAGCACTTTTAGCTAAAAAAACCTTTTGAAACTCTGTCATAAAATTTTATATTTCATAAATATTTTATCAGAAAAAATATACTTTTTATAAAAACAAAATATATTAACTTAAATAAATAGTAAAGTTAGATATGCAAACTGAAATAACAAAAAATGAAATTATATTAATAAAAAATGAAGGTTAAATAAAATGATTTCGAAGCTTTTCTTCAGTTAAGGGTTTTACTATAAAACCGGTTACATTGGGGTATTCAAAAGACTTTGAATGGTCTAAAGGATTTGAAGAAGACGAAAGCATAACGATTTTGGTATTTGCCTTAATGTTATCTTCAAATTGTGTAAACTCATCTAAAAATTCAAAACCGTCCATTTCAGGCATTCTTATATCTAAGAATATAATATCCGGAAATGAATTGGGTACATTAATGGTTTCCAAATATTCTAATGCACCTGTTGCACTTTCTTTTATAATTAATTCACCTACAATTAGAGTCCTTTTTATTAAAACTTCTGCAATAAAACGATCCATTTTAGAATCGTCAATAACCATTATTTTCTTAAATTCTCCAATAGCCGATAAATCCATATTGCCCTTTTTTATTAATATAGCTTTAAAAAAAATGCAATATACGAAATCTTCAACAAATTTAGTTAATTCTTTACATTTTTTTTTGAAGAATTAATGTTCGCACACGTATGCAGATACTAAGAAATCGGATGAAATGGTGCAACTACCTGCTTTTAAAGTATAAGTTATAATTGCAGAACCCGGATTAATACCTTTTACAACACCATCAGCCCCAATTGTGAGTACAGAATTATTAGAACTACTCCAAGTACCATTAGGAGATGTCTCTGTTAAGGTTGTTGTAGCCCCTACACAAACATTGGACGCTCCTGAAATTGGGGTTAAAATTGGTAATGCATCAATTAAAAAAGAAGCACTTGTTGTATTAGTACATCCGTTATTATTGGTAATCGTATAATTTGCATTTACCCTACCCGACGATATACCCGTAATAACACCAGTGGAACTAATTGTAGCTATTGAATTATTTGAAATACTCCAAATACCATTTTGTGCAGAATCTGTAAGCTGGTAGGTACTACCAACGCAGAAACTTGCAGGCCCTTTAATAGGACTAATATAAGGTAATGGGTTTATTGTTACAGTAGCATAATTATTATTTATACATCCGTTTTCATTATTGGTAACAGTGTAAGTAATAATAGATGCACCTGCGGTAATGCCCGTAAGTAAGCCATCTGATTTTATGGTAGCAAAACTTGTTGAAGAACTGCTCCAAACACCACCAGGTGTAGGATTAGCCAATTGGCTTGTTGATGATTCACATACGCTCATATTACCACTTATTGGTGATACTACCGGCAATGGATTTACAATAACTGAAATGGTTGTAAAGTTTTTACATCCGCTTTCATTAGTAAGTATATAGCTAATAAGAGATGTACCGGCTTCAACACCTGTAACAATACCATTATTATTTATTGTTGCTATAAAAGGATATGCACTGCTCCAAACACCATTAGGTGTTTCTTCGTTTAGCATTATGGTACTACCTGCACAAATTGGAGAAATAGTTTTTATTGGTGCAACAATTGGCAACGGATTAACGGTAACAGGAAGTGTAGAGCTGTTACTGCAACCATTATTATTTGTAACACTATAAGTAACAATCGTATTTCCCTCTGCCAAGCCGGTAACAATTCCATTTGAACTAACAGGGGCTACTAATGCATTGGAACTTTGCCAAGTACCATCATTTGTAGAATCAATTAACGTTATTACAGAGCCGGCACATAAACTGGAAGCACCGGTAATAGGTCGTATTTGCGGTAGTGGATTTACATTATATTTAGTAAATGCAATATTTGTGCAACCATACCCATTAGTAAGGGTATAAGATATATTTGCAGTACCTGCTGAAATACCTGAAACAATACCTAATTCATTTATAGATGCAATATTTGTACCCGAACTACTCCAAATGCCACCAGGTGTACCCTCGTATAAAGAAGATGAATAACCTACACATACACTTGTATTACCCGAAACAGGTGTAACAACCGGTAATGGATTAATTGTAAGATTGGATATAACACTGTTTACACAACTATTGTCGTCTTTAATAGTATAAGATACGATTGCTGTACCTGCTGCAATTCCGGTTACGATACCGGTATCATTTATTGTTGCTAAAGTAGAATTAGGTGTTGACCACGTACCTTTAAAAACAGACGGATTTGTAAGCTTAATAGTAGAACCGGCACACATAGAAGTAGTACCGGAAATGGCAGGTACTTTAGGCAAGCCAAAAACATTTACCGCAGTAGTAGTACTATTGGTACATCCTAAACTATTCGTAGCACTGTAATTAACACCTGCAATACCCGGAGAAATACCGGTAACCATTCCATTTACATTTACAGTTGCAACAGAGCTATTAATACAATACCATCTGCCACCTTCCATCGTTTTTGATAAATAAGTTGTTCCACCCACACAAATTTTTGTATTACCGGTAATTGCCGGTATTTTGGGTAACGGATTTACTACTATTGTAGTTTTATTACTATTAGTACAACCATTAATATTTGTAGCTGTATATACTATTGTTGCATTACCAGCCTTAATTCCATGTACACTACCTGTGTTGCTTACTTTTGCAATACTTGTATCATTATTACTCCATGTACCATTAACCGTTGCATCTGCAAGCTGTATTATTTCGCCTTCGCATACACTACTCATTCCTGTAATTGGAGCAATAACAGGTAACGGATTTATTGTAACTCCAAAAGAAGACCTATTACTGCAACCGGTATTGTTTGTAACCAAATAATTGATATTTGTAGAACCCGGTGTAACAGCATTAATTTCGCCATTATCATTAATGGTAGCAACAATGGTATTGCTGCTCATCCATTTTCCGCCTTTTACAGCATTTATTAAGGTTGTTTTATTTCCAACACAAATGCTTGACGCCCCCATAATTGTAGGTACAGCCGGAAGTGCATTTACTTTTATCGCCTTTCTTACAGAGTTAATACATCCATTAGTATTTGTAATGGTATAAGTAATTTCCGTTGCCCCGGCACTGATACCATTTACTGCACCAATACCTGCAATTGTTGCTATGTTAACGTTAGAACTAACCCACACACCACCACTATTTGCATCTTGCAATTGGATTGTAGAGCCTGCACAGACTTCAGCCGGACCTTGTATTTCTGCAATTTTCGGTAATTCGTTTACTGTTATTGAAGAACTTACAACAGTTAAACATCCAAATGAATTTTTTACAGAGTAATAGATAGAAGAAGACCCCGGTTTTATTCCCGTTACAATGCCATTGGTACTTATTGTTGCAATTTCAGGATTGGAGATATTCCAAGTACCATATTTTGTAGAATCGTTTAAGGAAATTACAGAACCTAAACACACACTTGTTGGTCCTGATATAGGCGGCACAATCGGTAAAGGATTTACTGTAACTTGTTCTGCCGGAGAAGTTACCTTACAGCCCGAACCACTTGTAACCACAACATTATAATTACCCGATTGATTGGTATGATATGTTGCAGAGGTAGCGGCATTAATTATGGTGCCGTTTTGATTCCATTGATACGAAAAACCTGCACCCGAAGTAACACTTAAATTTACACTGTTACCATCGCAAAACGTTGTAGGGCCTGAAGGTGTTATCGTTAATGAAAGTTTGAAAATATTACTGCTGAATAATTGTGCAATTTCGCATGGAGTTAATGCCCGATTATAAATAGCAATATCATCTAAATTACCATTAAATGCATCATGTCCTCCATGGTTCAATCTACCGAAAGAAACATTGCCGGATAATACCGGCAAACCTCTCGATGGCGTTGCTTCAACCAAAATACCATCTTGATAATAACTTGCCATATTGCCATCGTTGGTATAAACAATATGATGCCAGCTTAAAGAATTACATTTATAAGAATAACTGGTATTATAGCCTGTTGATGTAGTATGTTGTAAGGTGAATGAATTCATGCCGTTGAGCCAAGTAATTTGTAATTGCCCCGGACCGTCTGAACCAGGATAAAATTCCATTAATCTAGGATTTAAACAAGCATCGGCAGACTTATAAAGCCAAAATGATAATGTTAACCCTGTGGAAATAGTTGCTGTATTTACATTTGCAGTAATACCCGTAGCACAACCCAAGCCACTGAAATAATATGCACTGTTGGGTCGTCCAAACCTATCTGATGTTAATGTTGCACCGCTTACAGAACCATGATTACCATAACTGCTTTCATCATTAGCATTACCATCAAATCCCCAATAACTTACTAAGCCATTTGTAGGCACATAAGAGGGTAATTGAGCTGATAACCCATTAGAAAACAAAAAGAGAATAATTATTAGTTTATAAAATTTCATTTTTTTAAAGCTCAATTACTATAATAAATTTTTATCAAGGTAAATTTCTAATGATTTTGGACAAATTACTATATTAATTGGCATTGTTGCATTATCATAAAAGTTAATTATTTTAAAAATATTTAAAATTTTCAGAAATTTTTCTAATTTTTTAGTTCAATATCTACTTTTATTTATTTATTTTTATTAAAATATAAAATATAAAGAAAAAATCTTAATTTATTGATTATCAATACCAAAAAAAATCAAAAAAAAATTCTCGCACAAAAATATAAAAATCTACAAGAGTAAAGAATAGTTTTATTTTAATTATTCATAAAAGATTATCCAATTTTATTCATTAATTTTTATTACACTCGTTTTCGATACTCAATAATAATTTATTTAGCTCGTGTTCTCACTAAAACGTTACTAAAGTAAAAATTCATACACCTTTT
>CAIYTT010000054.1 GCA_903929195.1 uncultured Bacteroidota bacterium | reverse complement strand
TGGTCAAATTGGCCGGGCAAGCACTTATTGCCCTATGCTTATGGTTGCTGACTTTTTCAGCAAGGCTATCCACGCTGCTCAATGTCAAACCGGCAATCCCTTAATCAAAACCAACTGAACTTTTTCAGCAGACCCTAATTAGGTTTTGCTGTCATTTCATTATATAACATTTTTATCAAGCCATCAGCTAAGCCAATTTTCGGTACATAAATTTCTTCGGCATTTGTCCATCTCATAATAGATATATATACCTGTAATGCGGGTACAATTACATCGGCTCTATCGGCTCTAAACTGATAGATATGTTTTCTTTCGTCGAGTGGGGTATAGCTTATCTCTTTATAATAGTCTTTTAATAAATCGATAGATAATGGCTTGCCGTCTTTTCTTTTAGAAATGGAGAAAATTTTATTTATGTTTCCTCCGGTACCAATGGCTTCTAACGGCTGATAATTGCGTACATACGTTTTTACATACCATTTCATGTGGTCCCACTGTTCGTCAGTAACTTTTTTATTTAAAAGTCTAATAGTACCAATATTAAAAGACTCTTTAAAAATAGTTTGATTTTTAGAGAATAATGAAATTTCTGTACTGCCACCACCCACATCAATATACAGGTAAGACTTATTTTCATTTAGTTTTTCTGCTATATGGGTTTCATAAATAATATTGGCTTCTTCCTGTCCGGTAATGATAGTAACTTTTATTCCGGTTTCATTAAAAATTTCATCAAGTACCTCTTTGCCATTAGCGGCATCGCGCATTGCAGAAGTAGCACAAGCTTTATATGCTTCCACCTCATAAATACCCATGAGTATCTTATATGCTTTTAGTGTTTCTAAAAGCTTTTTCTTTTTTTCATCAGATACATAGCCATTATCAAAAACACTAAAACCAAGCCTTAATGGTATTCTTAATAAACATAACTTTGTAAAATCAACAGTGCCGTCTTTATAGAAAGATGTTTCGCAAATTAAAAGGCGGGCTGCATTAGAACCAATATCAATAGCTGCAAGTATCAACTTTTATATTCTTTACTTCTTAAATAATTATAAATAGCAATCTGTGAACGAACTTCTTCTACATCTTCATCTCTTTGAACATATACATTGGTTTGCTCATTATTAAAAATTCTTCCTTTTACATTTTCTTTTAATTGTATATTAAGAATATCTATTAATTCTTGTTGTATTTCCTTATCAAAAATAGGGCAGGCAACTTCAACCCTGTGGTCAAGATTACGCACCATCCAATCTGCCGATGAGATATATACTTGATACGTTTTATTTGTTTTAAAAATAAAGACCCGTGCATGTTCCAAATAATTATCTAAGATACTTATGGCATGTAAATGTTCTTTAAAGCTTTTCATTTCGGTATAAGCACAACATATACCCCTAATTACCATTTTAATATCTACACCTGCTTTTGCAGCGGCATAAAGCTTTTCTATCAAAATTTGATCTACTAAGCTATTAAGCTTAATAACAATTGATGCCTTATTTTTCTTTTTAACTGACTGAATTTGTTTTGCTATCAAATCTTCAAAAAACTTACGAATAGATAGTGGTGCAACCGGCAAGGTGGTGCAGGTACTTAATAATTCAGATTTTGTTGACGGATTTTCTAAGTAATCAAATACCTTATTTATATCTGATAAAATATTTTTATTTGTTGTTAATAAACAATGGTCGCCATAGTAGCGTGCAGTACTTTCATTAAAATTACCTGTTGATATAAAACCATATTGTTTTGTACGGTTGAATTCTCTTTTTTTAATTATACAGATTTTAGCATGTACTTTCATGTTAGGTACTCCTAATATTACTTTCACACCTTCTTCTTCTAAATATGTTTTCCATCTTAAATTAGCTTCTTCATCAAATCTTGCTCTTAATTCTAAAACCACAGTTACCATTTTGCCGTTTCTTACGGCATTAATTATAGAATTAATTATTTTTGAATTTTTCGCCAATCTATAACAAGTAATACGAATGCTTTGTACTAAGGGGTCAATTGCTGCCTCTCGTAATAAGTCTATTACCGAATCGAATGAATGGTATGGGAAATGAAGCATTACATCTCTTTTTTCCATCACCTCCATAATACGGCAAGGCTGGGTTAAAAGCGGGTGTACAAAAGATTGTTGTCTGGGTTGTATATCATTAAAAATACCTTGAGGAAAATCAATAAAATCTTTAAAATTATGAGTTCTGCCTCCAGGTATCAAATTGTCTTTTTTTGTAAGTCCAATTCTTTTAATGAGGTAGTTTAGTAAATCGGGGTCTATATTGCGGTCATATACAAACCTTGTGGCTCTGCCTTTTTTTCTGTTCTTTAAGCCTTTAGCCAATTCGTCAATAATGTTATTATTAAGGTCGTTATCTAAATCTAATTCAGCATCTCTGGTTACTTTTATAATAGAACCTGTAAATTGGTCGAAACCAAATGGGGCAAATAAACTTGATAGATTGAGTCTAATAATATCTTCCAGTAAAATAATGTCTGTATGTCCGTTTTCGCTTGGTAATATTATAAAACGAGGCAATATTTTTGTTGGTATTTCTATTAATGCATACCTTCTAAGCATAGAAGCCTTTGTGCTACCTAAAACACAAGCAAGGTATATTGATTTATCTTTTAATAATGGAAACTGTGGTATTGTTTCTATCATTAAAGGAATTATTTCTGTACGTACTTTTTCTTCAAAAAACTTTGCAACAAATTGAATCTGACTTGGTAAAAGTTCTTTTTCATTTTTAATAAAAATATTCTTTTTACCTAATTCTGTTATAATGTCAGAGAATGTATGGTCAAAATCTGCTTGTTGAGCAATTACTGTAAGTTGTATGTTTTTTAATATTTTTTCAGGATTAGCCTCCAGATGCATTTTTGCAGACTTACCTAATAACAGCATTTTATTTAAAGCTGCTACACGAACTCTAAAAAACTCATCCAGATTATTAGAGAAAATTCCAAGAAACTTCAAACGGTCATATAAATGATTGGAAGTATCTTTTGCTTCCTGCAATACCCTTGCATTAAAAGAGAGCCAGCTAATATCTCTTACTATTGTTTGTTTTGTTGAATTCGGCATGTATATAATTCAAAATTAATTCATTGCAAAAAAAAGAAAAACATTTAATAAAAAACCTATAAAATACCAAACGAACACTAAAAGTACATCTAAATGCATCAAAAATGCACAGTTTACAATTTCTTAATACGGTCTATTATTGAAGTAGTAGAATATCCCGAAACGAAAGGTATAATTTCTACTTTACCACCGTTAGCAATTACAAAATCAGCACCTATAATCGTTTCAATCTTATAATCACCGCCTTTTACCAAAACATCGGGTTTTATTGCTTTAATCAATAATTCGGGTGTTGGCTCATCAAATAGGCAAACTGCATCAATACATAATAAGGAAGCTGCCTGAAATGCACGGTCTTTTTCATTCGTTACAGGTCGTTCTTCGCCTTTTAATCTTTTAACAGAATTATCTGTATTCAAACCAAGTATCAAAACATCGCCCAATTGGGCAGCTTGTGCTAAAAGCATTAAATGACCATAATGCAAAATATCAAAACACCCATTTGTAAATACAATCCGCTTTTGCATAGCACGCCATACATTACATTGTTTAATTAAGTTCTCGGTTGTATAAATTTTATTTTGTATCCAATGCAACTTTTCCATTTAGCCATTTATTATAACTATGTATAAAAATAAAAGACAATATCCCTAATATAACAATAATACCTTCTTGTACTGCCCAAGCTATCCACCCAAATGCTTGCGCATTAATATCATCTACCTGATATGCAGCTAGTATTTGTGCAACAAGCAAAGTATATAGCCCTATTCCACCGGGTGTAACAATCATACCTAATGCACCATACACCAAAACTACAATAGCAGCCGGAATTGTAAGATGATAAATGCCTAAACCCGGTAAGCCCCAAAAACCAATATAAATCTGGAATATATACATTACCCAAATTAGTATTGTAAGTACAATAAAACCCATTCTGTTTTTCATTCTGAAAATGGATGAAACTCCGTGGCTCATTTCTTTTAAAAAGATACCTATCTTATTTTCTTTATGTCGCCTATAAATTAATATAAGTGATATAACTAAAACAATTGAAACAACAATAATAATAAGTAGTGAGCTTTCATTGTGTTTTATTGCACTTTTAAACTGTATATATTGTTTTGAAACATAGCCACTTATTACAGATGCTTGTAACGCAAAAGCTATTAACCATGTAATAATTAAACACAATACATCAAATGCTCTTTCTGCAACAATAGTACCAACTAATTTATGTGGCGGTACTTTTTCATATTTAGCCAAAACGGTACATTTAGCCACCTCACCGGCTCTAGGGATACCCAAATTAACAAAATAACCAATAAAAACAGCAAAACAGGTGTTTATAATTGTAGGTTTTACATCTATAGTATGCAGCAATAGTTGCCAGCGAAGTACTCTAAAAAAGTGCGATAGGAAACCCAAAGCAAAAACAGGTAATAGGAAATACCAATTAACGCTTTTTAAGGAATTTACCAACTGCTCTTCTTGTGCTGGGGAAAGCTCATGAATCATGTGGTAAATAATATAAATACCCAAACCCAAAAACACAATGTATTTAAATAAGGTATTAAGTATTTTTTTCATAGTAATAACATTTTAATTATAATATATTGCCTTCTTTCGGAAAAATAATAGTAGGCTTAAATTGTTTTGCTTCTTCAAAAGGCATAGAAGCATAAGAAATAACAATTACTGTATCTCCTACCGAAATACGTCTTGCTGCCGGCCCGTTCATACATATCATGCCCGAACCTCTTGTTCCTTTGATTATATATGTTTCAAGCCGCTCACCATTATCAATATTTAAGACCTGCACTTTTTCATTCTCAATCATGTTGGCAGCATCCATCAAATCCTCATCAATAGTAATACTACCAATGTAGTTTAAATTTGATTCCGTAATTTTTATTCTATGTATCTTCGATTTTAGTACTTCTATCTGCATAGCAATACAAAGATAAGCAATTGGTGAATACACTTACAATATTGATTCCGTTTTGAATTGGTTTAAAAGTGAAAAAAATATTTTTTATCACTTTCTTAAACCAGTTCACATTTAATATTACTTGCTATCAAATCGATAAAAAAGTTAGGATAAGACTTTTTAACAGTTTCTATATTATTGATAATTACTTTTCCTTTTGCCATAATTGCCCCAATACTCGCTGCCATTGTTATTCTGTGGTCGTTAAAAGTATCAATAGTACAATTCTTAATTGTGCCACCTCCGGTAATATGTATTGCATCGTCTTTTAATAAATAAGGAATGTCAAAACTATTTAACATAGCACAGATACTAATTATTCTATTACTCTCTTTTTCTAATAGTCTATGCAAGCCTTTTATTGAAGACATACCACTACAACCGGCAGCCAAAATGCTTAATACCGGAAATAGATCGGGACAATCAGTAGCATCAAAAGCGAAGCTTCTTAATGATGCTTTACTAACTGTAATCGTTTCTTTTTTTGTTTTTATTAAAGCACCGCAATCATTTAGTATTTTTAAAATAGCTTTATCTGCTTGTACCGAATTTAAATTTAGGTTTTCGATACTAACACTCCCTGTTAATGCACCTGCTACGAGCATATAGGCTGCACTACTCCAATCGCCTTCCACATTTAGTATCACAGGGTTTTCCGGCTTCTTAAAATTTTTAGGCTTAATATAAAATTCTTTATAATTATCGTGGGTAATAAAGATTCCTATTTTTTGTAAAACTTCTAATGTTAAATCAATATAGGGTTTGCTTTTTAGTTCTTTTACATATATTGTAATGGGCTCAATAGCTACATGGCTCAAAGCAAATAATAAGCCACTTAAAAACTGAGAACCATTTTGTGCATCCACACTAAGGTTCTTAGCTTTTAAAGGTCCTTTTATTTGCAAAGGCAGGAAACCGTTAAAATCTTTTATTTCAATATCCAATTGTTTAAAAACAGTATCAAAGCCTGCCATTTTTCTTTTTAAGAGACTGCCTTCAGCATGTACACCTATTAATTGATTACTTATAGCAACTATAGGGGTAAACAATCTTGAACACAAACCGCTTTCGGCACAGTTAATACTATCAGTAATAGGAAACACTCCTTGGCTTTCAATTAATATTTTATTATGTTTATGTATTATAGTTGCCCCTAAATTTATAGTTATATTTAAGGCAGCAATTTCGTCGTTAGATGAGCCTGCATTTAATATTTCTGTTTTGCCAACACGTAATAATGCTGCAGCAAAAGCTCTTTGACTATAACTTTTGGAAGCAGGGGCTTTTATGTTGCCATTAAAACAAGATGGATTAATGATTGCTTGCATACAGATTTAAGGCTTTTTCAATTTCTATAAAAGGCATCGGTTTTATTTGGGCATTTCCAATTTCTTTTAATAATACATAATCAATATTCGTATTATTTCTTTTCTTATCCATTTTCAATATTTCCATTGCTTTACCGGTATTTATTTCCATTCTTACAGGCAAATGAAATTGTTGTAATAATTGCCTAATTCGCTTAGTAACAAGTGGATTAAGCCCGCAACTATTTTCTGAAATCATACAAGCAATTACTATTCCAATTGATACAGCCTTTCCATGAGGTAATTCATATAAGTGTTCAATAGCATGTGCGGCAGTATGTCCGAAATTTAGCAATTTTCTGTTTCCTTTTTCCTGTTCGTCTTCGCCTACAATTTTTGTTTTCCAAGCCACACATCTTTTTATTAAATCAAACAATAAACGGTCGTCATCCTTATAGGTTGAAATAGTATTGTTACATAATTCATCATACATACTAACATCAAATATGCAAGCATATTTTATAATTTCTGCAAAGCCATTACTCCATTCAATTGCCGGCAATGTTTTTAAAAAATGAGTATCAAACAAAATAAATTCCGGTTGATTTATAGTGCCTAATATGTTTTTTGCTAGCCCAATATTAATGCCATTTTTGCCACCTATTGCAGCATCTACCATACCTAATAAGGATGTAGGTGCAAAACCAAATTTTACACCACGCATAAAAATGGATGCTAAGAAACCGGTAATATCTGTAATTACACCGCCACCAATACCTAAAAGAAACGTGTTTCTTGCTGTACCTATTTGTAAAAGTTCTTTTGTTAGCATACCTATCGTATGCATGTCTTTTGCATGTTCGCCTACTGGAACAATAATAATATGCAAACCGGTAAATAGATGGTCATAAATACGGGCAATGTGTTCGTTTGTAATGATTACCAAATTGTTTTTATCATAATTCTTCAATAATTCTTCAATTGAAGTATTAAAAATAAAATCTACATTGCCTGATTGAAAAGAAATGGTTTCTTGCATTGCATCAAAAGTAATCATTTGGTAGTAAATTGTATATACAGTTTTAATAGCTTTAATGCATACAATAGTACTGTTTTTTTTGCGATTGCATTGAATTTATTTTTATGTAAATAAAAAGGAAATTTATTTTAAAAAAATAATTCCATATTTAAACCTAACATTTAGTTCTTTTGGCACGTCTTACTTGTATAGGTATATAAAAAACATTCAAAATTTTTCTTACAATTTAAAACTTAAAAAAAATGAAAAAACAAATTACGCTCATTATTGCAGCCCTACTCTTTAGTTTCGGCTCTTTTGCAATAACACCCATTGTAGGCCCATCAAGTTTCTGTGTGGGTTCTTATGGCAACTTTTCTGATAGCCTAAGTGCAGGTGGCAGATGGACAAGTAGCAATCCATCAATTGCAACAATCGATTCAATTGGTGGTTATGGATACGGTGTTTCTGCAGGTGTTGTTACAATTACTTACACATTAAGTGGTAGTTATGTAACCACAACAGTAACGGTAAATCCTACCCCTCCTGTACCTACAATTAGCCCGGATACTATTTGTGTAGGTGGCACAACAACTGCTATGGATGCTGCTACAGGTGGTGTTTGGAGTAGTTATAATCCATCTATTGCAACCATTGGTATGGGTACAGGTATTATTACAGGTGTAGCCGGTGGTGCTACTGAAATTAATTATACATTACCTTCCGGTTGTTATTCAATAGCTAATATATTCGTTAATTCTTCTATTTCAAGTGCCGATTCTATAATGGGTCCTTCCACAGTATGTGTTGGTGGTACAATAACATTATCAGATTTAACAACAGGTGGTGTTTGGTCTTGTTCAAGTGTAGGTGTTGCAACTGTAAGCGGCTCTACAGGTGTTGTTACCGGCATATCAGCTGGTACAGCGATTATAAGCTACTCTGTAACAGGAATATGTGGTGTGGCTTATAATACAACTACTATTACAGTTATCAACACTACAAGTCATGGTTATATTTCGGGCGCATCTACTGTTTATGTTACCGGTACAACGCCTTTATACGAAACAGTAACAGGTGGTACTTGGAGCAGTAGTAACCCCGGAGTAGCAACTATAAGCACAGCCGGTGTAGTAACAGGTGTTGCAACAGGCACTGCAACTATTACGTATACAATAACAGGTTGTGGTGGTGTTGCTACCGATACTTTTGATATTACAGTTGTACCCGCAAATGTAATTAGAGGTACAGTCAATTTTTCAAGTGGTACTCCTTATTATGGACAAGTAAAATTATGGTTAATTACCTATAATACAACTACTTTAGACCTTGAAGCAGCAGATTCCACTGTTGTATATTGTACTACAGGTACAAGTGTTACTTATCAGTTTTTAGGTGCAGCAACAGATTCATTCCGTGTAAAAGCGGCAACTTCTGATTCTGTTCTTTATTCAACCGGTTATGTACCTACTTACCACACAAGTAGTTATTATTGGTATTCCGCTAATGTATTTCATCATGTATCTGGTACAATTGATGCCGGTATTGATATAAATATGAACTATGGTACTATATCTTCAGGTCCGGGCTTTATTAGCGGTAATGTTACTACCGGTGCCAATAAGGGTACAAGTGGCGGTATTCCGGTAAAGGGTTTAGCTATGTATGCTGTAAAGGCAGGTAGTACACCACAAGTAATGGCTAAAACATATACCAATGCTTCAGGTAGTTATACTTTCAACAACTTACCGGTAGGACAAACCTATTACATCTTCCCAGATTCATTAAACTTTATTACTACACCTTATAACGGAATATATTTAACAACTTCTTCTTCCGGCATGAGTCTTGCTAATTTCATTCAGCATACCATTTCGCATACGATTACTCCGGTTTATGAAGGTGTGAATAATATTAATAATGCATCAGCCTATTTTATTGCATTCCCTAACCCTACAAAAGGAAATGTAAACTTATTATGGAATGCAACTAATACTGAAATTGCAACCGTAACAATTGCAGATATTTCCGGTCGTTTGTTATTAAATACATCTATTGAAATAAATGCAGGTAGTGGCAATCATACGTTCGATTTGTCTAACTATGCAAATGGTCTTTACATAGTAAATGTAAAATCAAATTCAATAAATTATAATTGCAAAATTCAAGTTCAGAAATAAAAAATCTTGTTTTGTTGGTGTTCAAGTAAAGGGGGCTGAATAGCCTCCTTTACTGTTTTTAGGAGTAGGTGTAATACAAAAGATATATGTGATGTAAGCAGTCTATTAGAGTATAAAATAGTACCAATTAAACTACTTTTGTATATAAATAAGAATATGGGTTTAGTATATGCAGATGTAGAATTAATAAATGATGATGACCTTGCTTATGTAAGAAAATCTATTATTGATAAAGATGAAGTAAAACGTATGCATTTCAATATGCTTGTTGATACAGGTTCGTTGATGCTGGCTATAAACGAAAATATACAAGAAATTATACAATTCCCGGTTGTTGAAAAAAAACGGTTTCAATTAGCAAATAGGGAGATAGGCGAATATGACTTAGTATCGTCAGTAGAATTAAGATTTAAAAATAGGAGAACATTATGTGATGCAATTGTTTTACAAAAAGACTCCGAACCACTGTTAGTGGCCATACCTATGGAAGCAATGGACGTGGTGATATTGGTTGCAAGGCAGGAATTAGTTGTTAATCCCGAACATCCGGATATGGCAATATTGAAATTGAAATAGGGTAGTGTGTGGTTAAATGATGCATCTGTTTCCTTGCCACCAACAATTTACTAATCCTTCAAAAAAAGCACCCTACTGTTTTGTAGGATAAACAAATCCTGTTTCTGTTTCTTTCGTTTTAATAGGTCTTATTTCTATTGTTGCAGAGGGCACAAATTCAAATTCAGGATTTTCTTTTGCAATTTTAATTGCATCCTCCATATCTTTTGCTAAAATATGATAATAACCTACTTGCGTTTCAATATCTAATACAATATCTTTTTCTATCCAGCCGCTTTCGCTTTTTTGCAGATGAATACCTTCCCTTACAATTGGCTGTGCTGCTATTAATTTATTTTCTCCTTTTAATTTTGCTATATAAGCTTCACATTGTTTTATAAATGCTAGGTGTTGGGTGGCAGTTAAAGATTGTTTGGCATCTTTTTTATTACGTATGTAAAACATAAACTCCTTCATGTTGTGTTTGTTTTGATATTGTTATGTATCTACAGTTTATTTTCATACAAATATATATAACTAAATGTAAAAAATAAATAAGCATTTTTCACCTTTCCCTTTGTTTATTTAAGTATCAAGAAACTATTAAGTTTTAAATCATTTTTTTTCAATAAATATTATGTTATAAGGTTAATTTTGTAAAAGAAATATTGCAATGATTGTAACAGGTATTAATAACGAAAAATATGAAGTAGGCAACGAAATAGGGCGGGGTGGGGAAGGTATTGTATTTGATGTTATTAATAAAAATGATATTGTATTTAAAAAATATATAGAATCGTTAAGTACTTCTAAAATAGACAAACTATGTTATATGGTGTCTATAAAAAGTGCAGTATTAGAGGCTTACTCAGCATGGCCGCTCGATGTTGTTAGGGATGAAACAGGAATACCTTGTGGCTTTATTATGAAAAAACTAAAGGCATTTGTACCCCTGCATGTTATTTTCAGCCCAATGGACAGGAAAAAATATTTTCCGGATAAAGGCTATAACTTTTTGGTTCATGTGGCTCGAAATTTGTCAACGGCATTTTATCAATTGCACGAAGCCGGTGTGATAGCGGGGGATGTAAATGAAGGTAATATTTTAATAAATGCAAATGGACTTGTATCCTTTATCGATTGTGATTCTTTTCAGATAAAAGACACTAAAAATAATTATTATTTATGCGAGGTTGGTGTGCCAAGATATACACCGCCTGAATTATTAGAGCAGGAGTCGTTTGCACAAATTATAAGAACTGTAAATACTGATAGCTTTTCGTTAAGTGTATTGATTTTTCAATTACTGTTTTTAGGTAGGCATCCTTTTGCAGGTAAAAACAATACACAGCACGATATAGATGAGGAAACAGCAATAAGACAACATGAATTTGCTTACTCGCTCGAAAAAAAGAATAAAAAACTATTGCCACCCAATAATAGTTTACCCATTACAAGTTTGCCGGCAACAGTAGTTTCTTTATTTCACAAAGCATTTGAGCAAGAAACAAGACCCAATGCCGCAGAATGGGTCAAGGCGTTAGACAGTTTACTAGCCGAAATGACAACATGTACAATTTCAAAAATACATTCCTATCCGGCACAATTAGATAGTTGCCCCTGGTGCGATTTTAAGAATAGGCACGGCATACTCTTCTTTATAGACAATAGTTATCTACATACACAGAATACATTGCATGATATTGAAAGCTTTGTACAAGGTTTTGTTGTTGAAAAAATGTTGTTGAAAAAATGGAATGAAACACTTATTTACCCTGATATAAAAGCAAACGTTATTCATAAAAAACTACAACAATCAGCACTACTAAAGAAATGGATGGAACCCATTTCTTTAGTAGTGGTAGAAATGGTTCTTTTCTTTAGTTTTCAAACAAATTATTTTTTTCTTTTCTCAATATTTTTTGGTGCTATTGTTTTTTTTGCTCGCAAATATTTCCCATGGCGACAACTTTTATTAATAGAACAAGAACGCAGGAAACAAGAATTGAAGCAATATAAAGAAAAGTTGTATCAATCTATTAATCTTTATAATCAATCGCAAGATATAATCAATTATGAGAAACAGCTAAGTCGTTTTCAAGAATATATTATAGCTTTTAAAAACTTACCTGATACTTATAATAAATTAAAGAATGCAATGGAGGAAGGCATTTATAATGAGCAATTGACTGCCTATCTAAAACTATTTGCAATAAACGATTATACAATACCTACAATTGGCACTGTTAAGAAAACGACCCTATATAATTTCGGCATTCAAAATGCAGCAGATATATATAAGTTAAGTACTTCTAAAATACCTACCATTGGACCCAAAAATATACAAACATTATTAAGTTGGCAAAGACAAATGGTTTCCGGTTTTGTTTATATACCTGATACCTATAGAATAGCAATAGGTATGCAGGATGTAGATAAAGAAATAAAGAGAATAAAAGCAGATTTAGAAATGAATATAAGAAATGAATATAAATCGTTGAGCTATTTTAAAGCTACAATTTCTAATCGTTCTGCAATTCTGGAAATTCAGATACGGGATTTAGGAAGAAGAGCCTATCAAGCAGAAATTGATTGTATTGCATTTGAAAAAATTGCAGCATAAAAAATTAGAAAGGCATCACTTTAATTTGCCGGCATTTTTTAATTTCTCAATTATTTTTTCGATAGGTGTTTTTTCTTCTTTTTTTCTTACCTCTAACATTAGTTCATACAACAAGTCTTCTATTTGAACATAGTTTTCTTCTAATGTTAATAGCTCCAATACGATAGCTTTTTTTTCGTTGTGTTCATCGGCAATATAGCTTACTCCTTTCATGTAAATTGTTTATAATTCTGAATTCTGAATTTTTTGCAAATGTATTAAAATGAAATCATTATACTGTATTTTATCTTTTATTTAACAAGTGTGCTATGCAATAGATGGATGCGTTCACAATTTATTGTTAATAAAAAAAGGTATTGGTGTATTTTAGTCAAAATTTATCATTTCACTTTTACCAATATTGCTAAAAATAAGATTATACTATTAAATAATCATTTTTTTTTCCTGAAATTTAATCATATTTGTACTGTAAATAAACAGGTTGTCATTCAATAATGGAATTTATTGTTTACTTTCATTTTTTTTAATAGCTATAAAATACATTTAAAATAGCATATATGAAATACGTAAAATATTTTTTTTTAATTCTGTTTTTTTTTAATTGCATAAGTATATATGCACAAAGTTACGACCCCTATATTGGCATTATTCCGGCACCGGTATCGGTAAAGCAAAATACAGGTGTATTTAAGTTAACACCCGAAACATTTATACTCGTTGATGCACCGGATGATAAAGCGGTATTGTTTTTTAAAGAATATATAAAAAAAGCAGGTTACGGCAATGGCTTTACAGACATTTCTAATATTGATAAAAAAACAGGACTTACAAATTCAATAAAAATTTTAACTAATTTCAAATCTACCATACCAAATGATGGCTATGAGTTGACTATTACCGATAATCAAATTACACTTAGTGGCAAAGGTGCCGGTCTTTTTTACGGAATACAAACACTGATACAACTAATGGATAGCAAAAAAGCAGGTTATGCAACCTTGCAATGTGCTGTAATCAAAGATAACCCTCGTTTTGCATACAGAGGTATGCACCTTGATGTTGCCAGACATTTCTTTGATGTAAATTTTATTAAGAAATATCTTGATGTAATGGCAGCGTATAAACTCAACTATTTTCATTGGCACTTAACCGATGACCAAGGATGGCGAATAGAAATAAAAAAATACCCTAAACTAACAGAAATTGGCAGCAAAAGAGCCCAAACTAAAGTTGGAAACGCTATTGGTAATGACTCTGATTTATATGATAATACCCCGTATAGTGGGTTTTATACGCAAGAAGAAATTAAAGATATTGTAGAATATGCCGATAAGAGATACATTACTGTAGTACCTGAAATTGAAATGCCCGGACATTCTTTAGCTGCAATAGCATCGTACCCAGAAATGAGTTGCCACCCCAATATACCCTATAAAGTTAGTGAAAACTGGGGTGTAACCACAGATGTTCTTTGCCCCAATGATGCTACTTATAGGATATTACAAGATGTATTGTCGGAGATTGTGAGTTTATTTCCGGGTAAGTATGTACATATTGGTGGCGATGAGTGCCCGAAGGATGCTTGGAGAGCATCAGAATTTTGTCAGCAATTGATTAGAGACCAAAGGTTACGAGATGAGAACGGATTGCAAAGTTATTTTATACAGCAAATACAAAAATATCTAAATGCACGCAGCAGAACTATAATTGGCTGGGATGAAATTTTAGAGGGTGGTTTGGCATCCAATGCAGTAGTTATGAGCTGGCGAGGCGAAGCCGGTGGTATTGCCGCAGCACAGTTAAACCACGATGTAATAATGACACCGAATAGCGGAGGCTTGTATTTTGACCATTCGCAATCAAAATCTCCACAAGAACCATTATCTATTGGTGGCTATTCCCCGTTATGGAAAATATATAATTACGACCCTGTACCTGTTGCCTTAAATGCCGAACAACAAAAACATATTATTGGTGTGCAAGCAAATTTGTGGACAGAATATATTGCCACAAATGCAAAAGCAGAATATATGCTTTTGCCCAGATTATTGGCATTGGCAGAAATAGCATGGTCTCCGAAGGGGAATAAAGATTACATCAATTTTTCGGAACAAAGAGTTGCAAGGCATTTACCCCGTTTAGATGCTCAAGGATATGATTACCGTGTGCCGGAAGCAATTGGTGCCGATGACACTACCTTATACGGAGAAACCTTTAAAGTAGTACTCAAAGAACCCATGCAAGGTGCTAAAATTTATTATACAATAGATGGTTATACACCTCGCGAAACAGATTTCTTATATACAAAACCAATAACCGTTACCGTACCCAAAAAGAAAAGAATTGACTTGCAAACGGTTACAATATCACCAACCGGCAAAAGAAGTAATGTTACACATACCTATCTTGAAAACGGTGTTATGCCGGATTTTGGTGATAAATAAGGGTTACAGTTTGTTATAATTTTAATAATTATATTTTTAATATTTATTTCTATTTGCGATGTACACTACTATAAATGAAAAACGACTATACGAACTTGCAAAAAAATTATTGCAAAAAGAGGTTTTAGATGAACAAATAGCTATTAACCAGTTGCGTGAAGTAATTAATTATGCCGATTGGAAATACTATGTGCAGAGTGAGCCGGTAATTGCCGATTTTGAATACGATGTTTTATACAAACTTCTAAAAGAATTAGAAGAAAAACGCCCCGATTTACTTAGTCCAGACTCCCCTACGCAACGAATTTCGGCAGGATTAAGCGAGCGTTTTCCGGCAGTAAGTCATTTAGTACCAATGCTTAGTTTAGATAATACCTATAATGCAGACGACCTAAACGACTGGGACAAAAGATGCCGCGAGTTTATTGATGAAACAGAAGTAATAGAATATTGTGTAGAACCTAAATATGATGGTGCAAGTATTTCGTTGATATACGATAATGGTTTATTGTTGCGCGGTGCCACAAGAGGCGATGGAGTTATGGGCGAAGAGGTAACCTTAAACATACGACAGATAATGTCTGTTCCTCTTTCTGCCGATTTTATAAAACAAGGTATAAACCAGATTGAAATAAGAGGCGAAATTGTTATACATAAAGACAAATTTGAGAATTTTAATAAACAACGTATTGCTGAAGGGCTTGCTCCATTGGCAAATCCTCGCAATGCAGCATCGGGTACATTAAGAATTTTAGACCCAACTGAGGTGCGTAAAAGAGGTTTAAGTGCTATGCTGTATCATGTAAGTTATTATTCAGTTACGGCAAATAAAGAAAAACCAGAGCAATTAAATACGCACTACGATACGTTACAATGGCTTTATAGTTTAGGGTTTCCGACTCCGGCTAAGGAAATGAAAATTTTTAAACATATAAATGATGTTATCGAATATTGTCATGAATTTGAACAACACAGGGACGAGTTACCATTTGAAGTGGATGGACTTGTTATAAAGGTGAATAATATTGCCATGCAAGAAAAAATGGGCATGACAACACACCATCCCCGTTGGGCAGTGGCATATAAATTTAAAGCAAGGCAAGCAACAAGCAAATTATTAAAAGTAGAATTTCAGGTAGGACGCACAGGTGCAATAACCCCGGTTGCTAAAATAACTCCGGTGCCTATTGGCGGTGTTACTGTTTCTTCTATATCTTTATTTAATGAAGATGTGGTGAGAGAAAAAGATGTAAGAATAGGTGATACCGTTTTGGTGGAAAGAGCAGGCGATGTAATACCTTATATTGTAAAACCATTAATAGAATTACGTACAGGTGAAGAAGAAGAAATAAAGTTCCCGATTAATTGCCCTGCTTGTAATGGCTTACTTGAAAAACAACCCGATGAGGCAGCTTGGCGTTGTATTAATATGAGTTGCCCGGTACAAGTAGTAGAAAAATTAATACACTTTGCAAGTAAAGATGCAATGGATATTAGAAATATGGGAACTGCTAATGTACAGAAATTCTTTGATTTAGAATTACTTAAAGATATACCGGGCATCTATACAATTGATTGGGATAAGATAAAGATGATGGGTGGTTTTGGTGAAAAATCGGTTACTAACTTACAGCAAGCAATAGAAAACTCTAAAAAACAACCATTAAACAGAGTAATTTATGGTTTAGGTATTCGGTATGTAGGCGAAAATACATCTAAAATATTAGCTTCTGCCGTAGCAAATATTAGAGAACTCTATGATTGGGATATTGAAAAATTAACTACTCTTGGTGATGTAGGTCCTAAAGTAGCCACATCGGTTGCAGATTTTTTTAGCCGTATAGAAAACCGTAACACAATTGATTTGTTGGAAGCTGCCGGAGTAAATATGGTTAATGAGCATAAATCGCAACCTAAAACCGAAGGTGCATTAAATGGTAAGTCATTTTTGTTTACAGGTACATTGGCAAAACTAAAAAGAAGTAATGCCGAAGCAATGGTTGAAGATAAAGGCGGAACGATATTAGGTGGGGTAAGCAGTAAATTAAATTATTTAGTAGTAGGTGCTGATGCAGGTTCTAAATTAGAAAAAGCTAAGAAATTAGGAACAGTAGCTATATTAACCGAAGATGAGTTTTTAGAACTTATTCAATAAAAACGGAGGTGCTTTTTTATCTTACGAAATTATAATTGCAATATTTTTGTGATAATATATGCAATTTAGATTTTGATAATGTACCGGAAACTACCTGAATATTTATGGGGTTAGATTGATAAATAAGCCCATCGGCATCTTTGGCTACAGCAGGCAAAATGATAAAAGAACCTTCGTGCTTAGGACGCAAAATGTATGTAAGAGATACATTATGAGAATTAATTGTCTTATCTCCTTTTGTAGCAGTATGAAAACTTTGTGATTGAAACGGGCCTTGTACAACAACAAAATCGTTACTGATAGCAGGTGTAATACTTAATAATTTATGGGCATCGGTTACCGTATAATCAAGTTGTAATTCGTCATCCAAACCTAATTTAGTGGTAGATGGTGTAGCCGTAAAAACAACATTTTGAGCCCTTATTTCGCTATAAAAACTACATAAAAACAAATAAATTAAGCCAAAGCGCCACATACTTTTTCTGTAATTTTAGATACATACAAAAGTATAAGTAAATAAGATTAGAGAAAAAAACGGAGGTTAAAACTGCGTTAAAAAACATTCTTAAAATTCACATTTAACAGCTTACAAAAATGCAATCTCAAGATATACCCTAAACATTTGTATTGTCAATGTTTTGGGGGATGGTTTGATTTTGTTATACTATACAACATGGTAGTTTTTCAAAGAAGCATTATTTAAATGTTAAAAATTTCGTGCCGTTATATGGGAAATTAAAGGTTTAAGAACTTTTTTATTTTTTTAGATAAAATAGTTTTCTTTTCGTAGTCCCTCCCATGTCATATTGTATTATTATTCCTCTATAAAACAAGCAAATTCAAGTACAATAGTGTTTTTGGATAAAAGAAAGAGCTTAAATAAAGAAAATACATTTTACAAAACACATTACTAAAAATAAATGACTAAATTTGTATAAGATACCAATAAACCACCATGGCAAAATATATAGACATCTTTACAGATTACGGATTTAAGAAGATT
>CAIYTT010000053.1 GCA_903929195.1 uncultured Bacteroidota bacterium | reverse complement strand
TGGTCAAATTGGCCGGGCAAGCACTTATTGCCCTATGCTTATGGTTGCTGACTTTTTCAGCAAGGCTATCCACGCTGCTCAATGTCAAACCGGCAATCCCTTAATCAAAACCAACTGAACTTTTTCAGCAGACCCTAATTATTCAGTCTTGTTCTTCATTGATGTTCCCACGGGGTTTGAAAAAGAAAGAATTATCCCTTTCCTTAATATATTCAGGGTATTGTAGTTAAATGAAAAGGTTGTTAAGCTATGAAATTTAATAAAGATTCGGCATTTTGACAGCTAAGTTTATAAATTAGTTCTAAAAACATATCGCTTTCTTTTAGCTTTGTCAAGTAATTGCCTTCGAAGAAGGAGCTTCATTCTCACTTCCAGATTTCCTGCGGAAAATCCGGAAGAACTAGGGGGGGATGAATCATCTTAATTATAGATTAAAAAATACATAATTATTTCTTAATATTCCAAGTAATGCAGTTTAGAACACCACCACCAAATGCAATTTCATTGCTGTTAATAGTTTCAATTCTATAATTTGGGAACAGCTTAGAAATTATTTCTTTTGACTTTTCATCCTCATTTATTCCAAAGGTGGGCAGAATAATTACGTCTTTCATTTGTAGATAATTAATATAAATTCCATTTGCGTGCCACATTTTTTGATTGTTGTAAGGGTTATACGGTAAAGTAGCATATTCAATGCCTGTATTGTCTAAAGCAATGTAAAATGCTCTTACAAACTGTTTGTTTTTTGCTTCCTGTTCGGAAGTATAATCATTAACTATTATTTTATTTTCATTAATAAAACGTACCATACCATCTGCATGTCCTATTTCATCATGTGGGTCTTGAGGAATAAAAAACAGTTTGTCAACTTGAAATAGTTCATGTAATTTTTTGATTAATTCTTTCCTTGAATAATTTTTTTGGTTAGCAAAAATTATTTTATCACACATTATTACTTTATCAGTTGTTCTTACAACATTACCCCCATCAAGAATAATATCGGACTTGATAGTTTTTAACCCTATACTTTTACAAATACAATCAACGTCAGAAATTGAATTTCGTTCTTTTTTTGTATATAAATAATCAGGCTTATAATCAAACTGGATAAATTTATCAGTTTCAATTTGTATTGGCATATAATCAACCGCCCAGACATCTTTTGTACCGCGAAGCCAATCAAATTTTATATTGCATTTTATTAGCAATTCCTGAAACTGTTTTGAAAAATCATTATAATCATCGTATTTATTTTTCAAAATATAATCAGCTAAATAAAGAAAATTAGTATCTTTATCTGTTATCATTTTTAAGAAATTTCGTCCACACATTTTGTTTTTCTGTAGAATAATACCTTGCTGGTGTTATCAAATATTTGAAGTCAATAGAACCGTGTCTTTCTTCGCAGTATTTTTGAATTTCATCAATTCTCACCTTCATTTTTGGAATATCTGAAAATGTTTTTCTTGTAATGCAAACCCTTTTAATCTTTTTTAAGTTCTCAATTTCATTTTTTACATCACGCCATTCACTAACCCGACTATCAAGATAGTTATCTTTATAATTAGCCTCCTCACCATTATCTATTTCTACTTCTGAAATTATGTCAATAAAATCAATTTTTCTTTTATGAATAAAATCAATTTTTTCTTCTCTTGATTTGCCTGTTAAGTCAGCATCTTCATAAGCTACAGGTAATAATCGCCATAAAAAATTTCTTCCTCTTCCATAGAAAAAATCAGCTTGATTTTTTTCGGCATTAGGATTGAAAGTTCCAATAATTAAAGTTTCTGTTTCCGGATGTATTTTGTGGGTCAGAAATTTATGTTTGATACTTATCATAATAGTTTTTTTATACACTATTCATTATTTTTATTTTCATCTAATCCAAAATGTTTAATGGCATTTTCTATATACCATTTCACCTCAATACTACAATAACTTTGTTCAATTGCATTTTTCACTTTTATGGCATCTTCATAATCTATATCAAAACCAATTAATTCATTTGAAAATTGACCAATTCCAACAAATGCCATAATTTCTCTTCCAAGATATTTGCCTCCACATTCAGATTCAAATCTTGACTGCATTTCTTCCAGTTTCTTGATTAAGCTCTCAATATTTTCAAATTCCGGACTATTTTTAATTTCGTTCCATAATATTAATCCATTTTTATAATACTGAATTATATTCTCATTTTGTTTAATTAATTCTCTAATTGTAAATTTAGGCATGATATTTTTGGGTATTTTTCAGACCCAGTACAAAGGTATATTATTCAAATAAAGTGATTTAAAAAACCATCAAGAATTGAAATATTTTTGAGGGTAAATATAAGTTAAAGCCATTTGGGTCAAGGTTTGCCAGCCAAATTTCTCCTCTATTAATATTCCTCATCCCAACCCTCCATATCAATAGATTGAAATCCTGTAATTAAAGATTTATTTTCAATCCCTGCAAGGCGGTACTCATCAGCTAAAGTAACAGGTTTATCTAACTCGTTTATTTTTGTACGCAACAAATCAATAATCAACGTTTCAATGTTACCCGAAATTCTAACAGCCTTACTTGCTAAGTCGTCTGGCAGATGTAGTTGAATAGTTGTCATTTTACAAAGTTAGCTAAGATAAATGAATTGACAATCTCAAGATAAGTGTAATTTTTTATTATATAAATTTAGTATTTATATTTTTTATTGTATTGCTTTTACAATATTGTTCAAAATTTAAGAAAAAAAGCAGCCTAAAAAGCTTGTTTTTATTTTTTTAATCCCCATATCCGACATGTGGTGATATACATGCAGAAACTATCTTCAAAAAATTAAACTAAACAAAAAAGAGGTCGCCCTTTTGAGACGGCCCATCAATTCAAATAGAAAATTTACAAAGCTAACATGGGGGCAAAGTATTAGTATCATCACATAGCACCATGCCTTTAGCCGGCAAGGATAAAAGCCTTATTTTGTTTTCCAAATGGTATTACCACTATTCACTACATAGAAATTTATTATTACAATCCCTATATAACTCCTCCTATTTTATAATTTTCAATAAATCAATATCAAATATCATTATAGAGTTTGCGGGTATTTGTGGGCTTCTGTCTTGGCTGCCATACGCTAAATTAGAGGGTATGTATAATATAACTCTTGCCCCTGTTTTCATAAGCTGTAGCCCTTCGTCCCAACCTTTAATTACACTACCCGTACCTACGGCAAATTTAAAAGGTTCCACATGATGAAATTCAGGGTCTGTGTTGGAATCAAAAACTTTACCTGTTATTAATTTGCCTGTATAATTTACAGATACCGTGTCGCCAATAACTGGTTTTGATCCGCTTCCATCATTTATTACGGTATAATACATACCGGATATTGTTTTTACAGGTTTTATTTTATTTCGGTTAAAATAATCAGTAAGTAATTTATCGTCTATAATTGTCTGTTTTGCAGCTTTTATAGAGTCGTCAATATGTTTTTCTTTGTCTGATAGTACAGATAGTAATACAACATTATATTCTACCATATCACCTGCCTGCATATTTGGTAATAATTGATTTCCGGCCTTTATCATAGAATCAACCGGAATTTTTATTACTGCACTGTCTCCTGCACCCATTAGCATAAATCCTTCTACGGGGTCTCCTGCATATTTTGCAGCACTTATCCTAAAAGGTACCGGTAAATCATTATTCATTTTCCGAGAATCAAAAATGGTACTATCACCAATATGCACATGAATATGCATTTCTATATGGTCATCAACAATAGGTTTACGCCCGCCTTTAGCATTTATTATTTTATATTCAATTCCGCTTGGTAATTTTCTAAAACCATGCTTCATTTTCTTGCCTGCACCATTATTCTCTTTACCTATAACATTACAAACGGAAAAAGAGAACAAACAGAAAAAAACTGTTATTACTTTAATTATTTTTATATGCAGTTTCATTTATTCTCTTTAAAATAATACTATTTTTTAGTGATATTACACAAACTCTTTTTATTAAAACCTATTTTACCTGATTCGGAATTAACTTAGCCTTTTTTATATCTGTTAATTCTACATCAAATAAAAGTACTGCATTGGCTCCTATTGCTCTCGATGGTGCCTGTGGCCCATAAGCCAAGGCAGAAGGAATATAAAACGTAGCTTTACTGCCTTTATTTAATAATGCAATGCCTTCGTCCCAGCCTTTTATTACCTTACCTGTACCCAAAGCAAAGCTAAACGGGCGAATATTATTAAATGCAGAATCAACATTTTTATCAAATACGTTACCATTAAGTGTTTTACCTATATAATTCATAAAAACGGTATCACCGGTAGCAGCAACAGCTCCTTTACCTTTTTTAGTTATAGAGTAATATAAACCGGAACTTGTTTTTGGGTTTTAATATTATTTTTCTTAAAATACTCTTGCAATAAGGACTCATCTAATTCTGCCTGTGTTCTTATATCCTTTACTTCAATATCAAATAATAAAACAGAGTTAGGTGGTATTGGGCCGCCTTTGTCTTGTGGGCCATAAGCTAAACCCGACGGAATATATAATGTTGCAATACTGCCTTTTTTCAATAATGTCATACCTTCGTCCCAGCCTTTAATCACTTTTCCTTTTCCTATTTCAAAAGAAATGGGGTCTTGGTGATGAAATGTAGAATCTTGATTTGTATCAAAAATAGTACCGTTTAATAATTTACCTGTATAAAAAACACTAATAATATTTCCTTTTTGTGCAGTAGCACCTTCACCGTCGTGTTTAATGGTGTAATAAAGTCCCGACTGTGTTTTTAATGGTGTAATGTTGTTTTTTGTAAAATAGTCGTGTAACAATTTTTCGTCTATTTCTTTTTGAGCTGCAATTTTTGCTGCTTTATCTTTTTTAAGTTCTTCCTCGCTCATAATTGATACAATGGCTATTTTGTATTCTACAATCTCACCTTCTTTAGCCCAAGGTGGCAATGAACCACCATTTTTTTTCATAGAATCGGCAGGAAATCTAAAAATAGCACTATCCCCAACTACTAACATCATTAGTCCTTCTACAATATCCCCCTTACCTTTCGGTTTCATTATTTGTTGTGGCACAGGTTTATTATTGTACATTTTTCTAGAATCGTAAATAACACTGTCTTTTACCTGTACGCTTATATTCATTTCAACATGGTCTGTAAAAATGGGCTTTCTTGTTCCTGTACCATGTTTAATAATTTTATATTGCAATCCGTCAGGAAAAGTTGTAAATGTGTCGGCTACAACTGCACTTGTTTGCGAAAGTTGTTTTGTAGAATCCACATCTCTTTTCTTATTTTTTCTGGATGCTTGACATGTTACCGAAAGTAACATTAAGACCGTAATTGCAATAAATTGTATCTTTTTCATTGTTTTATTCCGTTATAAAGTATTTGTAATAAGTGCAATATTGATTTCAAAAATAATAATTATATTCTTTATAGATTTCTTAAAAATAAGCAGACCATATATTTTAACATATGGTCTGCTTATATATTCTTTATTTAAACTTTCTAAAGTAAAAAATTGGCAACTAATAAATTGATTTTATTCAACTCCCATTACTTCCATATCAAACATTAAAACCTGATTAGGACCAATATCAGCACCTGCACCTCTTGAGCCATAAGCTAAAGAAGAAGGTATATAAATGGTTGCTTTGGTTCCTTTTTTCATAATTAAAACGGCATCATCCCATCCTTTAATAACTCTACCGGCACCTACAGGAAATTTAAACGGTTCCACATGCCCTTTTGAAGGGTCGGTATTTGAATCAAACATTTTACCGTCAAGTGTTCTACCTGTATAATTAATACTTGCAGTTTGTCCTTTTGCTACTGTTGCTCCGGCACCTTCGCTATGTATTACATAATATACACCTGCTTCTGTTTTTAAAGGTTTCAAATTATTTTTTGCGAAATAATCTTGTAATATTTTTTCATCTATAGCATTTTGTTGTGCTGCATTAGCTTGTTCTTGCTTTTGCATTTCAGCTTGTTTTGCTTGCATTTCTTTTTGGAATTCTTCTAATGGTTTTATGGAAACAACAGAAATTTCGTAAGTAATTTTTCTGCCTTTTTTCATAAGTGGTGGCATAGGCTGGTTTGGGAACGATTTCATTAAAGTATCTACCGATACATTAATGACAACACTATCGCCGGGAGAAACAAGTTTTAAAACTTCTTTAAAGTCGCCTTTAAATGTTTTTTCATCCATTTTAATAGGCACCGGTTTACCACCATTTTCTTTTCTTGAATCACCAACTACAAATTTTTCTGCTTTTTTAGTAGCTTTAACAATTGTATCGGCAATTACAAGTACATTAGCTTCTACTATATCACCAATAACCGGTTTTTTACCGCTTATGTTTTTTACTATACAATATTCAACACCGTTCAGTTTCTTAAAAACAGGTTTTGTTTCTGTAATTACTTTGTTCTTGTTTGTAGCCTTTTTTTCTTGTGCATTTATTGTTGTTGCAAAACAAATAAACAGAAGGCAAATAATTGCAATCTTTTGATTTTTAAACATAGAAGAACTATTTTTTTGATTAAAAAATAAATATTATTAAAATATAATACTACTAAGAAATGGCACTTTTTTATAAAAGTAGCCAATTCTTAGTAGTAAAAAATTATTTTGCCGGCTTGTCTTCTACATTTACTACTTCCATATCAAACATTAATATTGAATTGGGAGCAATATCTGCACCTGCACCTCTTTCGCCATAAGCCAAAGGAGAAGGTATGTATAAAGTAGCTTTTGTACCTTTTTTCATTACTTGTACACCATCATCCCATCCCGGAATTACTCTTGCTTCGCCCACCGGGAAGCTAAATGCGTCAGTATGTCCTTTTGATGGGTCAACATTTGAATCAAACATTTTACCGTCAAGTGTCTTACCTGTATATCTTATACTTGCAGTTTGTCCGGGTTTAATAGTTGCACCAGTACCTTCTTTATGTATAATATAATATACGCCACCGGGTGTTTTAGAAGGTTTCAAATTATTTTTTGTAAAATAATCTTGCAAAATCTTTTCATCAATTGGTGTTTGTTCTGCAGCTTTAGCTTGCATATCTTTTTGCATAGAAGCTCTCATTTCTTCTTGTTTTGCCTGCATATCTTTTTGATATTGCTCCATTGTTGTAATGTTAGCAATAGTCATTTGGAACGTTATTTTATGTCCTTTTTTCATCCATGGTGGTAATTTACCCGGGTTGGCAACCATTAAAGTATCAATAGGTACATTAATAAGAACGCTATCACCCGGAGAAAGTAATTTTATTACTTCTCTAATATCACCTTTAAAGTTTTTGTCATCAATAGGCACAGGTACGGGCTTACCCATATTTTGCTTTCTGGTATCTATTACTGTAAAAGTTTCTGTTTTGCCGGTTGCAGCAACAACAGAATCTGCAATTAATTTGTAGTTTACTTCAACTACATCGCCCATAGCAGGTTTTTTACCTTTTACTTCTTTAATAATCATGTACTCAACTCCGTTCACTTTCTTGAAACTGTCGTTTTTGCAGCTGCTTGCTCCAAAGATAGCTGCACCTAATAAAGCAGCCGGTATTATTCTTTTAATCATAACTATTGTTTGTTTTCTTTTTTTTAAAATTTGTATTTAAGTTTTCCTTACGGCTTGTAAATTACTGATTGTTTTTAATTTTTTTTAATTTGGATGAACTTCCGATATTATTTTCTTGAATTTTTCTATTGTTTCAACAAAATTTAAGTTTGATTTTCCTCCCGAAGCATTAAAATGTCCCCCACCTTCAAAATAATTTCTGGCAAAAGCATTCACATCAAAACTACCTTTACTTCTAAATGATAGCCTTACCTCATCGCTTCTTTCTGTAATAAGGGTAGCAAATTTTATATTTGCTATACTTAGCGGATAATTTACCAAACCTTCCGTATCACCGCTTTTTATATTAAATAAATTCAAGTCTTTTTTTGACAACGAAATAAAAGCAGTATTTAATTCTTTAAAAACTTCCATTCTTTCTATAAGTACATATCCCAAAAAACGCATACGTCCTTCTGTCCACGAGTCATTTACCTCTTCGTGTACGCGAGCATGGTCAAGACCTTTGCTCATTAAGTCTGCAACCATTACATGCACAGCCGGCGTTGTTACTGCAAATCTAAAACTACCGGTATCTGTCATTACTCCGGTATAGATACATGCAGCAATATTTTTATCTATTAATTCATTATCACCGTTTCTATTAATAAAGTCATATACCATTTCGCAGGTACTGCTCTTTTCGGGAATAGAAATACCATAGTTCCATAGGTTTGATGGAAACATGTGGTGGTCTATTAATATTTTGGGTTGTGTAGCTTCGGTTAGTGCCTGCTCTAAATATTTTGTTCTGCTAAATGTATTAAAATCAACACCGAAAATATAATCTGCATTTTTTAATGCTGTTAATGCTTCTTGCTGTTGTTCTTCAAAGTTCAACATTTTTTTAGTTCCCGGTATCCACTCTAAAAAATCAGGAACTTCATTGGGTGTTACTGCCGTAACGGTATGTCCTTTTTTAATTAAGTAATGATAAAGAGCCATCATACTACCTATTGCATCTCCATCGGGTTTATGGTGAGTTGTAATAAAAACCTTTGACGGAGTTTGCAGTAAAGGGAAAACGTCTTGTATAGGTAGCATTATAAAAGCAAATAATATAAAATTATAGATTGCAAAAGTACATTATTAATACACTTTAATTACCCAATAAAAGTTAAAAAATATAAAACGTTAATTTGTTCTGTAATCTATTCTTGTTATATTACAAAAATGAGTACAAAGGGATGTTTCGTTACTCTTGGTTCTTTATATATTGTTTAATATTACAACTAATACATTATCCTATTGTTTAATTTATTTTATACTTTCAGCTAAGCTATCTTTTTATCAGGCTTTGCTAATAAAAATGTTTCGACTAAAAGTAAAATAATTGCAAAAAACACACATATTTTCCATATTGGGAACGGTTCTATATTGTCAATATCATTATTATTACCGGCATCATTAATAGTAATCCATTTTATGTTTTCTGCACTCCATTCTTTTTTTAATTCTTCAATATGTTTAAATATTAGTTGCGATTCACTTTTATTTTGGTTTAATGCCACTAACACGGTATCGCTCGTTGGTGCTGCCAGTTTATAGAAACCCGGTTGTTGGGTTACCTCATCTATATATACATCAATGCCTGTACCATCGGCATGTTGTGGCGGTATGGCATCTATACTGTTAGAAAACAAATGTATAGTGCTTCTTTCTGTTGCATTGGCTAACGACAGATATACCGATTGCTGCGTACCTGCCATAACAGCATTTACACTACTACTACCGGCTTGCATTGCCATTTCGTATAAGAAAGGCGTAAAAAAATAACTACCCGGAAAATTGCCTGATTGTAAATCTGCCGCACTCGACAATAAATAAAACTTACCCTTGTTTGGTGTATAACAAGCTAACATAGGGTCTCCGTTTCTAAAACTTAATACAGATTGTTGGTTGGCACTTAAACCCGCACTAACTATGTAATGCCAATTGGCAACCGGCAATTGAACGTTTTCAGGTAGGTTATCAAATAGATTTTTCACTAAATTACTTCCTTTTTGTATGGTACTTGCAGCCTGTACCGCTGTATCTATGCCGGTAATGTTTATATCTCCAATCTGTTTTAAGCCCTCATTTAAAGACTGGATATTACTTGTTTTACCCGGAAAAAAAACAATACTTTGTCCGTTTTGCAAAGCGGTATTAATTGTTTTAGCCAAAAAGGGGCTAATAGATGTAACACCATTTAATATTACTAAATTATAATCTTTCCAGTTAGATACATTGCTGTTTATATCGGTTTGGTTGAGCCTAAAACCGTTATAAGCCTTAAATGATGCCAATATATAAGGATTCATTTGCCCCTCATTAACTACTAATATAGATAGATTGGGCGAACTACGTGCAGCAATTCTAAAAGTATCATCAAAATGAAGTTCTCTATCGTTTATTTTTAATTCTATTTGTTGCCAATCGGCATTATTTACCTGAAATTGTAATGTATCTATACTTTCCCCTTTATCTAAATTTAGAGAAACAGCATTTTTTATTTGTCCATTAAGCTTTAATTGTAATACCGTACTTTCTTCATTTGGCTTACCTGTTCTTTTGGTATGTACTATTAAATAATTATTCTTACCGGTTTGTAATACCGGTGTGGTAAGGTATGCGGTGTCTATGTAAGTATTGGCAATTTCGTAAACATCGTCTTTACTGTCTGCCTGTATAGGTATGCCAATAAAAGTAATGTTTTTTAATTGTGTTTTGTTAGGCAGTACAGGAAACGAGTTTTTTTGAAAGTCAGAATAATAATAAATTACCGCTTCCGGTATGTTTTCATTTTGTATTAGGTTCTGTACTGTATTTACAATATCGTTTACCGTTTTAATAGATGCAGATACTTCTATATTATTAATAGTATTTAATACTGTGTTTGCTGGTAATGGTTGGTAACTTTGTAACTTATCATTCGTTAATAAAATAAACTTAGTACCCGGTTTCGATTTGTGAATCTGTTTTATGGCAGCTTCTTTAGCTATATCTATAATGCGGCGAGTGCCTATTTTAGCACCCATACTATACGAATTGTCTATGTATATTATTTGCTGTTTTTCGCCTGTTTGTGTTTTAGATGCTTTATTAAATACCGGCTGTGCAAATGCAAATATCAAACTTGCCAAAAACAACAATCGACTTAGCAATAGCAATTTATAACGCACTTGGCTTTGCTTTCGGCTGTTAAGTTGTATGTTTCTTAAAAAACGCGTATGCGGAAATAATACCGTTTTGTACTTACGTAAATTAAATAAATGTATTAACACCGGTATTGCCAATGTTATACCTGAAATAAGAAAAAGGGGGTATAAAAAACTCACACAACAAATATAGGTGAATATAGCAATCAGTAGTTTGCAAAATAGTTAAAGATTACGATAAGTGCATTTTCTACTACATAATTCATTTATTAAATGAGCATATCTATTTTCTAAATTATCATTTTAGTAATTTCGTGCTTTAAAAATAGAAACAATATGGCTAAAATAATAATACATGAAGCCGATAAAAGAGGGCATGCAAATCATGGATGGTTAGATGCTTGGCATTCTTTTAGTTTTGCAAGCTGGTACGACCCCACAAAAGTAAACTTTGGTATGCTTAGGGTACTTAATGATGACACTGTAGCGGGTGGCACAGGCTTCGGAAAACACCCACACGACAATATGGAAATTGTTACTGTTGTGCTTGAAGGGGCTTTAGAACATAAAGACAGTATGGGCAACACAGAATCGATACATGTTGATGAAGTGCAGGCAATGAGTGCAGGTACAGGTATAACACATAGCGAATACAACCATAACAAAGATGAAAAAGTGCGATTGTTTCAAATATGGATTTTTCCTGAAAAACAAAATGTAAAACCACAATACAATCAAGCCTACTTTAAAAAAGAAGACCGTATTAATAAGTTGCAAACCATTGCATCGCCTATCACGAATACAGATGCAGGACTAAAAATAAACCAACAAGCATGGATATACAGAACCGCACTTGAAGAGGGCAAAACAATTACTGTTACACCACATAATACAAATAATGGTTTGTATCTATTACTTGTAGAAGGAAATGTAACCATTATGGATAAAGAACTAAACAGAAGAGATGCAATAGGTGTTTATGATACAGATGCAGTAGAAATTAAAGCAACTAACAACAGTGAAGTTTTAATAATAGAAGTGCCAATGCATTAGTAATAAATAATTATTGTTTAGGTAACATTTTAAACATGTTTGCCACCTAATTTTGATTGTGGCACAGCAATATTTGTATGTATTATTTTAAATATACTAAATTGAATTGAAAGATAATTACAGTAATATTATTAATTTTTTATCAATACGACTGAAAGAGCCCTTACCGGGCAGGCAGGCACAAGAAAGAATGATAGGCAGAGTGCTGCCTATGCCGGTTACTGTACCCCAAAATGCTAGGCTAAGTGCAGTACTTTGTTTGTTATACCCAATAAATACCGAGCTACACCTTGTATTAATGAGGCGGAATGAAGACAAAACTGCACATAGCGGGCAAGTTAGTTTTCCAGGTGGCAGAAAAGAACCCTCTGATGATACCCTTTTGGCTACTGCACTTAGAGAAGCAGAAGAAGAAATAGGCATAAATAAAACACATGTGCAAATTTTAGGTGCTTTAACGCCTATATATATACCTGTAAGTAATTACAATGTATTTCCTTATATAGGTTTTAGTATTGCCAAGCCGGAGTTTAAACCCAATGCTAATGAAGTAGCTCATGTACTTGAAATACCGCTTCGTTTATTGTTCGATAAAACAAAAAAAACAATAACAGATGTAATTTCTCCCGCATCAAAAATTAAAATAAAGAATGTAAATGCATATCAGTTATCACAAGATGTATTGATATGGGGAGCAACCGCAATGATACTATCCGAATTGGAAGTGCTATTAGAGGATATATTTTTAGCTTAGGAGTGAGAAGCAAAACAATATAAAAAAATCAATCATTTCTTATTCATTGAATTATTACAAATATATCTATTTAGTCTCGGATTGTAATACAAGTAAATTTTTCGTAAAATATCTACAAACAGAATACTGAAAAATATTTTATTTTTGTTTGTATATATAAGCATGAATATTATCTATCTTTTTCTTTCTGCCGGTATTTCTTATTGACAGACTGAAAGATTTAATATAGTTTAGCATCTTTACTTTTAATATCTTTGCCTTATTTAGTTCTAATTTAAATACAAAAAAACACAACAAATAATTTATAACATAAAAAAGCTAAATGCAATTTAATTCTTACAAATTTCTAATCTTTCTTGTCATAGTATTCTTGTTTTACTGGCTTGTTTTCAATAAATCATTAAAAAAGCAGAATATTTTGATTTTAGCTGCCAGTTATTTTTTTTACGGTTGTTGGAGTTACAAATTTTTGGGACTTTTAGCCTTGAGTACATTACTTGATTTTGCTTATGGTTTTGGTGTTGCCTCGCCTAATCGTAAAAAAGCAAGAATATTTTTATGGTTAGGCATCATCAATAATCTTGGTATTCTTGGCATATTTAAATATTACAACTTCTTTGCAACCCAGTTTCAACTTCTGTTTGCAAACATTGGATTGCATACCAACCCTGTTCTACTTAAAGTTTTTTTACCTGTAGGTATCTCTTTTTATACGTTTCATGGCTTGTCTTATGTGTTCGATATTTATAATGGAAAGCAAAAGCCCGTTAGCAATTTCATAGATTATGCCCTTTTTGTATGCTTTTTTCCGCTTTTGGTTGCAGGCCCAATAGAAAGAGCGGGACATTTATTACCACAAGTGCAACAAAAAAGAACCTTTAATTATTTTCAGGTCGTTGAGGGACTTCGACTTATTCTATGGGGATTATTTAAAAAAGTAGTTATTGCCGATAATCTTTCTAGTATTGTAAATAAGATTTTCAGTAATTATCAACATGAAAACGGAACTACGCTTATTGTTGGTGCAATAGCGTTTAGTTTTCAAATTTATGGCGATTTTAGCGGCTATTCTGACATAGCAATTGGTACTGCAAAATTGTTTGGCTTCGAACTTTTAAGCAATTTTAAATTCCCTTATTTTGCCAGAGACATTTCGGAATTTTGGCGTCGCTGGCATATTTCATTATCTTCTTGGTTTCGCGACTACTTATATATTCCGCTCGGTGGCTCTAAAAAAGGTAAAACAAAAGCAGTTATCAACACTTTTATCATTTTTGTAGTAAGTGGGTTTTGGCATGGTGCCGATTGGAAATTTATTATTTGGGGGTTTATACATGCCTGCTTGTTTCTGCCTTTATTATTACTAAACCGCAATAGAGCTTATACAACAAGTATTGTAGCACAAGATAGGAAATTACCAAACCTTAAAGAACTTTGGCAAATACTAACTACGTTTACTTTCGTTACAATTGCTTGGATATTTTTTAGAGCAGATAGTATGAGTATTGCTTTGCAATATCTTAAAAATATTTATTTTAAATTTTCTAATAACCCCGGTCAATTGTTGGATTTGCACGGTTACATTATATCGTTTGCATATATTCTTCCATTAATTTTGGGAGATTGGTGGTTGCGTAGAGACGAGAGAAGTTTAAGAAAAGCTCCTTTTGTAATTTATTTATTCTTGGGTTTTTTAATTTATATTAATTTCGGAACGTATAGCACCTTTATTTATTTTCAATTTTAATGAAGAAACTTCTATTTAAGACCGGATATTACTTGGCAATTTTATTTGTTATCATATTTGCATACGTTTTATACTATGTAAACACACATCCAATTTTACCATTTTATTCCAATTCTGTTTGTTTTAATGCCAAGGCAAAATTTATAGCTGAAAATGAGCAGCTATTAAAAAATAGCAAAATTGTAATAATTGGTTCGTCAATCGATTTATATGCTATGGATGGTATGCAAATAAGTGATTCTTTCAAAGTACCTGTTATTAACCTTTCGTCTTGGGGAATGAAATTTTCTGATTTTGAAAAATACGATATTTGGAAAAAGGATAAAACTATTTTAATAAATCTGCATTTTCCTGATTTTGGTAAATCTTCTATTGATAAATATAGCGGTTTTCCTAATAGCAATAACACACTTCAAAATTACATCAATATATTTTTTAATTTTGCTATTTACCAATCACAAATGTCCGAGTATCTAACTTATACAAAAATAGACAGTGTAAATGAATGTAATATTTTAAATTTCGATAGTTCGGGTTCCGTAATTTTAAATGAACAAAAAATTAAAATGGACTCTGTTCGGTGGAACAGTGTTCTGCCAAATTTTACTAGAGAACAAATGAATGAATTAGTAACAACTATAAAACAACAGGCAAAAAAAGTAAATCAAATAATAATATGTTTTTCCCCATCCATACCTGCCCAACACAACAATGAAAAATCTTTAAGTGTAATGGAATTAGGCAATTGTTTAAAATCTATTCCAAATATTATTTTTATTAATAATTATGATATACCTGTTACCAACAAAGATTTTACTGATAATTGCCACATGAGCGGAAGTGGTGCAAGACGGTACACAAAAAAAATTATAACTGATTTAAAAATGGGTGGTAAATTTAGCTTTCAATAATATTCAATACAAATAAACCATTGTTTATTATGCCATAAACACTACCACTTAATTTGTTACCTATAAAAGGGTTGTTTTTACTTTTAGATTTTACATTATTACGCTGTATCACGGTTTCATTTTCTAAACGAAATAAAGTAATACATGCTTTATTTCCTATACCTATACTTTGTGGCTCCATATTAAAAATAGACCTTGGCATAACGGTTAGTGTTTCTATTAGCCGTTCTATTGATAGATTATTTTTAGCATAATGCCATAATACATTAATGCAGATTCTTGAATAGCCATTCCTTCAGTTGCATATTCAAATTCCTTTGTTTTTGCATCCCATTCCTGCGGATGATGATGTGTAGCAATACAGCCCATTTTTAGTGGAATAATGGAGAAATCTGTATAATAGTATCAATGGCTTAAAAAAACGTTCTAAATCCATGCAGATATCTACTCTTCATTGCGAAATGACAGGTTTATTTGGACTTTTTCGTGATTGATATTTCTTTAGCTACCACACATATCAATTATCATACATTCCAACAACTAACGCGAATTATCTGTTATCAGTAAATAGGGTCTGCTGAAATTTCACAAAAGTAGTGTTGATATTGATAATAAGCGGAACTTAGCTGCAACAAAAGCAAGGAAATATGGCTAAGGCCTTCAGAAACCGTGCATCCAAGCAACACTACAGTAGCGAGCACCAGCTTCCGCTGCCAGGCTTTGAGACGCCTTTTGCTCGAAAACTCAACCCTGCGAACCGTTGGGTGTTATTAGCACACAAGATACCCTGGGATGGTTTGGTAAATGTTTACCAGACACAGATGCACAATACCCGAACAGGAGCTGACGGTATCAATCCGCGTGTGGCCATCGGCTCACTTATTATCAAGCATATGTGCGATTTGAGTGACCGGGAAACGGTTCTACAGATACAGGAGAATATGTACATGCAGTATTTTATCGGTTTCAGCAGCTTTAGCGATGAAGAGCCATTTGATCCATCGTTATTTGTTGAATTCCGAAAGAGGTTAGGAGCTGACCAAATCAACAGGATCAACGAGATAATATTGGGGTTGTCGGATGGGAGACAGCAGCAGAATAAGGATACAGGTGATGACAATAGCACACAACAAGACGTACAGGTGTCAGCCGCCTCTACAGATACACAACGCCCCAATGAAGGCAGGCTGATAGTAGATGCTACAGCCTGTCCTCAGGACATAAGGTATCCCACAGACCTGGACCTGCTTAATGATGCGAGGGAGAAATCAGAAGAACTGATAGATCTTTTGTTTTGTGCGACAAGACATATAGCCAAGCCTCGTACCTACCGCAGGGTAGCCCATAAGATCTATTTGAAAACAGCTCAGAAGAAATCCAAATCGAAGAAAGAGTTGAGAACAGCTATTAAGCGACAGCTAAACTATCTCAGACGCAACATAAAGAATATCCACAAGCTACTCGAAGAGTATAAATCTATTCCACTTGACCGTCATCAATACAAATACCTGCTCGTTATTCAAACATTCTATGACCAGCAACTGGAAATGTTCATTGAAAAGAAACACAAGGTGGACCATCGGATAGTAAGCATTCACCAACCGCATGTAAGACCAATAGTAAGAGGTAAAACCAATGCCAAAGTAGAGTTCGGGGCAAAGATCGAAGTGAGTATTATGAATGGGTTTTCTTTCCTCGAAGAGCTATCTTGGGAGGCATATAATGAGGGTACGCGGTTAATGGCTACTATTGACCGGTTTAAGAAGCGGTTCGGAATGTATCCGGCAGAAGTGTTGGTAGATAAGATTTACTGTACAAGGGAAAACAGGAGGCAGCTCAAAGAGCTGGGAATAAGACTACGAGCTAAACCGCTGGGCAGACCAAAGGCAGTGGAGGCACACGTAAGTCCGGGAGAGCGAAACCCAATAGAAGGCAAGTTTGGACAGGCTAAATCGGCATACGGCTTAAACCGCATAAAGGCAAGGCTTCAACAAACAAGCCAGTCATGGATTGCCTCCATCATAATGGTGCTCAACCTGGTCAAATTGGCCGGGCAAGCACTTATTGCCCTATGCTTATGGTTGCTGACTTTTTCAGCAAGGCTATCCACGCTGCTCAATGTCAAACCGGCAATCCCTTAATCAAAACCAACTGAACTTTTTCAGCAGACCCTAAATACAAGTTAGTATTATTTGACTGTATAAAATTTAACAATAAAATCATATAAACTTTTCACAAAATATCGTCAAAGTTAAATTTAGATTAAATAAAATTTTGGAATTGTGAAAGTATCTGTAAATTTACAACCAAAACCTTCTTATCGCTAAACTTTAAGTTTATTTTATATTTTATTTTTAACAATTAAAAAAGCTAAAATGAAGAAAAAGGGATTAATGTTATTGCTATTGTTGTTGGTAGGTATGCAATTTGCCTTTGCACAAACACGACACATTAAAGGTAAAGTATTAGATGAGACCGGACAAGGGCTACCGGGTGCAAGTATTGCCATTAAGGGTACTGTATTAGGTACCGTAACAGATGTTGACGGTAATTTTGAAATAGATGTACCCAACGGAGACAAAATGATTATAATAAAGGCTTTGGGTTATGCAAGCCAAGATGCTGAAATTACAGCTGATGGCATTATTATAAACATGAAAACACAAGCTAAAGAGTTAAATGAAACTGTGGTAACAGCTTTAGGTATAAAAAGAGAAAAAAAAGCATTAGCATTTGCTACACAAACTGTAGATGGTGAACAAATGAACAATTCGGGTACCGGTAACCCACTTAGTGAGCTGGAAGGAAAAGTTTCGGGTTTAACAATTATTAATAGTGCCGGCGACCCGGGTGCCGGTACTTACATGCAATTAAGAGGTGTTACATCGCTAACAGGCGACAATGCCCCATTAATTATTGTTGATGGTATTCCATTAGATAACTCTATTAATGCCTACGACCCTACCAATGCAGGGTTTCAAGCATCGGGTGCTAATGGGAATCTTACAGGTGGGGCGCAAGCTACCAACAGAGGTTTAGATATAAACCCCAATGATATAGAAAGCATAAATGTACTTAAAGGGCCGGCAGCAACTGCGTTATATGGTATTAAAGCTGCAGCAGGTGCATTAATAATTACTACTAAAAAAGGGAATAGCCCCGGCCAAGGTAAAGGCGTACATGTATCAGTGAATTCTTCTTATTCAGTAGATGAAGTAAATCAACTACCCGACCTTCAAAATAAATATTCGCAAGGCTCCGGTAATAAATATATGGGGCCTTCAACCGGCAAAAGCACTTCTTGGGGTGCTGCTATCGATACCTTGTTTTGGGACGGTAAAAGTAATGATATAGATAAACACGGTAATATTGTTGGTAAATCTTCTTCATCGGCATTAACAAAAGTTACTCCTTATAATCCTTATGATTTTTTTCAAACAGGTACAAGTAATAACAATAATATAGCACTATCCGGCGGCGATGACAAAGCTTCGTTTCGTATGTCGTTTGGCGATTTAAGACAATTTGGTACGATACCCAATACTAAATACAATAAAAACACTATTGGGCTAAACGGACAAATTATACTTACAGATAAATTATCTATTTCAGCCGGTGCTAACTATATTAAATCAGAAAACGACAAAGCACAACAAGGTTCAAATATATCTGCTTTAATGTTAGGTTTAATGCGTACTCCACCAACATTCGACAATGCAAACGGTGTTAGTAACCCTGCAAGTAATTCACTTTCTTATTTAGATACTGCCAACAATACTCAAAGAAACTATAGAGGCGGGGCAGGATACGACAATCCCTATTGGTCTGTAAATCGCAATAGATTTGTATCTAATCTTGACCGTATTTATGGTTACACACAAGTAAATTATAAATTATTAGATTGGATAGATTTAACCTACCGTTTAGGTGGCGATGTTTATACCCAAAGTGATAAAAACGCGTATGATATTTATTCAAGAGCGTTCCCGGCAGGTGCAATTTATATGACTAATTACAGCAACAGTCAATTCAATTCCGACATTATTATAAACATGCATAAAACAATAAATAAAGATTTTAATGCTGCACTAACCTTAGGACAAAACTATTTTGACCTAACATCAACAAGTACATTGGCACAAGGTACAACATTAACATTACCAAATTTCCTTGATATGTCTAATGCATCTAATTATTTTTCAAGCGAAAGTGAGGGTAAATTAAGAAGAATGGCTTACTACGGACAAGGAGAATTAGATTATAAAAACTATTTATTTTTAACACTTTCCGGTAGAGATGAGACATCATCAACATTACCTGCAAATAAGAATAATTTCTTTTACCCATCAGCCGGTTTGTCTTATGTATTTACAGAACCTCTTGGTTTAACAGGAAGTCCTATTTTGTCTTATGGTAAATTAAGATTGTCTGATGCATCCGTAGGTAAAGATGCACCACCTTTAGGTTTGGTTACTTATTATCACAGTGCAGCTATTCAAGATGGTTTTACACCGGGATTAACCTGGCCGTTTGTAGGCAGCTCGGGTTATGAGATTTCAAATGCCGTTACAGTTATCGGTAATCCGAATTTGAAACCGGAACATACCAATTCTTTTGAAATAGGTACTGACCTCGCATTTTTTCATAGTCGCATTAATTTAAGTGCTACTTATTATTATTCATTAACAACGGATGGCATCTTCCAAGTACCGGTGCCATATAGTTCCGGTTTTGGGGCAGAATTAATGAATGCTGCAACTATATCTAATAAAGGTTTAGAGCTAACGTTAAATACTACTCCTATCAAAACAAAATCAGGTTTCCGTTGGGACTTAAATTTTAACTGGACTAAAAATGTAAACGAAGTAGTATCGTTGAGTAATGGTTTAGACCAATTATTTATCTCCGGTTTCCAAAATGGGGGTATATATGCGGTACCGGGGCAAGCATTTGGTGTAATTATGGGTAATGATTATGTTAGAGACAGTAAAGGTAACCTAATAATAAATGATATAAAAGGAGACCCGGGTTATGGTATGCCTATTGTAGGTACTAAAAATGTAGCTCTCGGCAATATTAATCCAAATTGGATAGGCTCTATGGTTAACAGTTTTTCTTTTAAAGGATTTTCTTTGGGTGTGCAAATAGATATGCGTAGCGGTGGCCAAATATGGAACGGTACAAGAGGTGCATTATCTTATTTCGGTAAATCAGCCGAAACACTTAACAGGAATGATTCTACTGTATTTGCCGGTTATATGGGTCATGTTGATATTAATGGTAATGTTGTACATGGTGCAATTGATACTGCCGGTGCAGGTGCAAAAAATATATACTATGCAAAAACCGGACAATATTATTGGCAAAATGTAGGCAGTAGTTTTATTGGCCCTGCAAGACCAAGTGTTGAAGATGGTTCATGGTTGCGTTTACGCCAAATAAGTTTAACTTATGTATTGCCTACTGCGTTAATTAAAAAGGCACATATTCATTCTATGGCTGTAACTGTTTATATGAATAATATAATTTTATGGACAAAATATAAAGGTGTTGACCCGGAAACAAGTCTTTCCGGCCCTGCAAATGGACAAGGAATGGATTATTTTAATAACCCCGGTGTAAAATCTTATGGTATAAGATTAAATTTAGGATTATAATTATTTTAAACATCTTTTAAAAATAAAACATTAATTATGAAATATATAAATAAGTCAATTACAATTATAGTATGTGCTATTTTGCTGCTGCAAACTTCGTGCAAAAAATCTACTTTCACCGAAGCAAACACCAATCCCAATGCACCTAATACCGTTTTCCCTTCCATGCTACTGTCTTCGGTAGAGGGTTCTTTAGCTTATGCACAAGGAGGAGATATGTCTCGCTTTACATCTATGTTTATGCAACAAACATTAGGAGCTACCCGACAAAGTGCTGCTTATTATCAATATGTACTTACCGCACAAGATGTTGATGCACTTTGGGGGAATATTTATACTGCTGTTATGGAAAATGATGATAGTTTAATGGTGCAATCAGACAGGATGGGATATAACGTATATTCCGGTGTGTCGAGAGTTTTAATGGCATACTCTTTACAAATTATGGTAGATTGTTGGGGTACAATTCCTTATTCCAATGCCTTGAAAGGTTTTTATAATCTTACGCCGTCTTACGATGTTGACAAAGGACTTTACGATACCATAAATAGTTTGTGCGACAAGGGTATTGCCTATTTAAATAATCCGGTACAGGGTAAAGTTACACCTGGTGCCGAAGATGTTATTTATGGCGGTGATGCAACAAAATGGATAAAATTTACACATGCTATTAAAGCCAGATTATATATGCATCAAAGCAAAGGCAATATTGCAATGGCAACAAATGCATTAAGCGAAATTGCCAATTCGTTTACGAGTAATGCAGATAATGCAGTTTGTGTTTTTGGCACAACCGAACCAAATGGCAGTCCTTGGTATCAATTTAATGAAAATAGAGGAGACATAAGTTTTGTATATGGCAATATGGTACAAAATATGTTTGCAAATAACGACCCTCGTACATTGGTTTATGTAGATACATCAAGTGCCGTATATGGCGATGCTTTAAATACTTATTATGGCAGTATCAGCAGCCCTGTAGAATTTATTACTTACGATGAGTTGCAATACATGACGGCAGAAGCCAAGATTGTAGTAGGTGGTACCGGTTCGTTAATTGCTGCACAAACTGCCTTTAAAAATGCCATTACTGCCAATATGACTAAATTAGGTGTAGCAACAGCCGATATAGATACTTATTTGGTACACAATGGTACTTTAGTATCAACAACTGCTTTATCTCAAATTGCCAATGACGAATATATTGCTTTATATCTTAATCCGGAGGTATGGAATTTATGGCGTAGAACCGGATACCCGGTATTAGCACCTGTGTCGGGTACTAATATACCTCGCAGATTCCTTTACCCACAAACAGAGCTTTCGTATAACAAAGCGAATACACCAACATCCACTTTATATACTCCTAAAGTATTTTGGGATAAATAAAATTTGGTAGGTTCTTGCATAAAAATGGCTGTCCGTGGGCAGCCATTTTTGTTTCTAATTTTTAAATTTCAAAAAACAAAAACTCGTCATAGGCACTTTATAATTATCAAGAACCGAATACTCTATATATTTTGAATCCGGAGTTAAAAGCAATATAAGCTAACTCATTATATGCCATACATTTATATTTTATGTTCTATTTTAACACAAAGTACACTAAGTTTCCTCAAAGAGCATGTAATTTTATGATTCCTATAATTTTCTAACAAGCTCTATCATAACAATTTTCTATTTCAGGTCTAAATTTATTTTAAAAATAAAATAGTAATACCTTAAATTTGTTTTTGTAATGGTAGAAAAATTAAGACTTGATAAATATCTATGGGCAATACGTGTATTTAAAACACGCACATTAGCTACTACTGCCATAGATGCAGGCAGAGTTAAATATAATGGCAATACAGTAAAACCTTCTCGTATAGTTGCAATTGGCGATAAATATGATATAAAGACGCCTGAAAGAAATTGGAACATAGAAGTTACCGCTCTACTACCTACACGTGCAGGCTACGAAGTAGCAATAAAACACTATTTAGACCTTACACCTGAAGCAGACAAATTACCGGCAAATAGAATGGGTGAAAGCTTTTATACCGGCAAACGATTAAGCAAAACCGGCAGACCAACAAAAAAGCAAAGACGCAATCTTGAAGATTTTATGAACGATTAGTACTTGTATTTACCACTAATATATAGCTGTAAATTTACCCGGCATTACTAATATCCAATCTAAACCATTGTCTTTACTTTGGTATAGCCCCTTATTAGTTGCTAAATAAATATATCTTTGTGTTACTCCATTTTTGTAAAGATTTTGTTTTCCTGCAATACCATAAACAACTGCATTAGTAGGTAAACCATTATTACTAGGCTGAAAAGCATGGGTATTCGCATTTAAAATATAAACCCCCATAGAGTCTGTACCTATTAAACATAATTCTTCGAAAGGCGAATTAATACACAATAAAGGTGTATGTGCAGGTAAGCCTGTAAAAGGTGTCCAAGTAGCACCAAGGTCATCACTGAATGATGCACCTTTTAATCCTTTTGTATCAATAGCAATTAATTCGTTATTATAATGCCCGTAAGTATAAAAAGAATTAGTAGTATCTAAAGCAGGTGGTGCAGTAGGTGCGCCACCGGCAGCAAAATTATAAGTTGATTCATCCCAACCATACAATGTATCTTTTTTATAAAAATACCTGTTTTGGAATGGATCATAACCACATAAGGTATTGCTTTTTAATAAAGTTAATGTAGATAATTTTACCGGCATGCTGGTAGGCATTGTAGCTGCAGCAGTATCGTAATAGGAATCTGTTGTCCAGTAACCTGTTGCTCCGTGCCTATAGTTATAAGCAACACCTAACCAGTTATTAGTACCGGGGTCGTTTGTTACCGTATATACAGAATGCCATTGTGGTACATCTACAATTATAGACTGATTAATATTCATAGGCAGCCCATTAATTGCTGTAGTATGTATAGACCTTAAAGAGTCGTAGCTATGATTATAGTTTACACCAAAATTATCGCTTACATATAAATCATCTTTTGCAAAAAGAATATTATTACCACTTATGCACAATGCTCTGCAAGGCTTGCCATCAGGCGAAAGGGAAAGCTTATTAATTTTTATGCCATCGCTGGTATTATATATTGCACCAACGGAATCTGAAAAAAACAAATAATAGGGCGTTTCAATAATTGAATTATTGTTAAGACCATTTGATGTTTTTAAACAACCGTATATTGTTACAAGCAAACAAATGGTTACTATTCCGAAAGCGAATTGCTTTGTTTGTTTTTTATTCATGGTTTAAAAATCTTATATACAAAAATATTTTTTCAAAAATAGTTTTTTCTTTACTACTAAGACGTAATATTACAAATAAACGTTGGTACGGCAATAATATATTTAATTACTTATTTTTTGCCTCGGCATCACTTAGCCGCATACCGTAATCCATTAGTGCAATTATACTATTTTCTTCTTTATTAGCAAAGTTTATATCCAAATGAAAAGTTGTAGCATTATCATTAAAAGCACCACCTGTAAAAGCAATATTTGTCAATAATTTTTTACTTTCCATTATCATTGCTTTATCTTTTTCCGATTCGCTGATATTAGGGTCTATATTTTTTGCCATTTCCTGTACATCAAGATAAAATGCAATTGGATGACCTATAACTTGCGATGATGCTGTTTCCGGCATTTTAGTAGTTCTGAAATTTCCATTTAAAAAACCATTGGCATTATTAAATTTATTACTTGCTACAGCATATTTATCATTCATCAATATATATACAGAATCCTTTGAATCTATAGGAAAACAATACCCGTTATTTCCAAAAGGTTTTAAGCCCATACCTAAGTTAGTAACAAAAGAAAATAGTTTAGTAAAATTATCTTTTTTATCAAATTTCAAAGCATACGTCATGCTTATATTTGTTTTTTGTGTTTTAAAAGGTAATTCTCTACCCATTTCATCTTTAAAATTTTCGCTTGTTACACTTATGTCATTCATTACAAAAGCCATATCACCCGAAAACGCAGACAGTATGTAATCTAAGTTCATATTCAACGGTGTTAACGTGGCATCAATCATTGATGTAGCCTCTGTTTTATCAACAGATTTTTTTATTCCTGTAGGCGAAATGTGCATAGCCATAAGTAAATCCATATTTTGATTCGGTAAGCGTTCAAGCATCTCTTTATCAACATTTACCGCTCCAAAATCTCTACTTATATCATACATTTCTTTACTTACATAATATTTTATATCACCGGTAATTTTACCGGTATTAAAGTCAAAACCACAAGCTATTGCAGCATCTTTCCATAATAAGTTAGCTTTTGCCAAGCCTACCGGCATTTTATTATTTAGGTCATTATTATATTGTGTTAGCAATTGGTCGTAATTTAACCAAAATGTTACATCATGCCCATTCGATTGTAGTGCTTTAAAATTAATATTATTAATAATAATAGAATTTTCTTCTTTAATATTAAAAATATTATCCATTTCCATAGTAATATCAGCATCACTTTTTGAAGCATCTGCATTACCCGGTGCATCATAATCAGAGTTCTTATTCATTAGATTGGTAACAACCATTAAATGTTTATTCCAACCTAAATACATAAAATTATTTACTTTAGCTTCTTTTCTATCTCCATGACTAGAAATTTGAACATTAGGATATACCTTTTTAAGATAAGCTTCCCAATCACCTGAATTTGATAAGGGCACGAGTACGGTTACTCTGTTACCACCTCTCATACGTTTATCTGTATTTACATAAGCATATATAGTACTTATAAAATCAATACCTGATTTCTCAATACCACTTAAAGCATCGTTTGCATTCTTTTCAGGCAAACGTTTTTGCATTTCTTTAAAAAGTTTGCTGCCGGTTATTACATTCCAAGCAATTTTTTTGCTTAGACCTTTAAAATTTACACCGGCTACTAAAATAGCATCTTTAGGTATGTATTTTGTATGGTCGGGCACGTTATTACATGCACTGAAAAAAACAATACCGATTAATAAAACAGCAACTACTTTAATTTGTTTTTGCATATAAGTGGTTTAAAAAAATTTAGAATGGTAAATCATCAGCCGTTTCAGGCGATGGATTAAATTGTACATTACTATTATAAGTATCCTGATTACCGTAATTATTATTGTTATTATTGGCAGGTGTTTGTTGTTGATTATTGCCGTTGTTGGGTGCAGCATTAGGGCTTTCTATACGCCAAGCATCCAAATTAGTAAAATAACTTACTTTGTCTTCGCCCGGTTTTTGCCACTTTGTACCTTTTATATTGAAACTTACTTTTATAACATCTCCAATATTAAACTTATCTATAATTTCACACTTGTTTTGTACTAATTGCATTTTAGCAAAATTAGTATAAGTATTACCGTTTATATCTTCTGCTAATTCTATAACAAATTCTCTTTTTTTAAACTTGTCGCTTACAACAATAGTATTTTCTTTTACAATCAGTTTGCCTGTAATTTCTAAACTCATTTTATTTCCGTTTTTAGTTTTTAAATAATATCTACTAATTATTCAGGGTTGCAAGATAATAAAAAAGTGCTCCGAAAAGCACTTTTTATTATTCTTTACAATTTAATAATGTTATGGGGAGGCTAAAGGGGCTCGAACCCTCGACCCTCAGAACCACAATCTGATGCTCTAACCAACTGAGCTACAACCTCCATGCAATTTTCTGAACGGCAAAGGTAATCATTTTTTTATTTCTACAATTATTTATTGAATTTAAAAAAATGATAAATTAATAGATTGAACTTATTGCATTTAAATTTTAATAATTTAAACAACAAATTGCACAAAAACACAGTATTGTTTATACTTTAATAATTACATATTGTTTTATAACTTTATATAGTTTAGATTTTAGTATGGTAAAATTATATATCATTTATTTCGTCCTCTGTTAACCCTGTAGATTGTATTATTGTTTTAATTTCAACTCCAATATCTATCATTGCTTTAGCTATTTTAATCATCGTTTCTTTTTCCACTTTAATAGTAGTTTCTTCTATGGCTTTTTCTCTGGTTATTCTTAAATCATAATTTCTTATACCGTCATAGTCCATAAAAGCCCTCATATTTCTTTGGTATATATAAAAATCAGCAACCGTCATTTTTGCAATTTCTGCTTTTTTAAAGGCTTCTGTAAACACAACTTCGTTTTTAAATATTTGTGGTATGGTCTGGAAGTCGTCAAGGTTTTTAATAAAATACAACCATTTATCTAAACGGGTGTATAATTCTTCTTCTTTTTTATTAAAGTTAGGCATTACAAGGAATAGAAAAGTAAGTTTATCATAAAAGGTATTTCCAAATTGATTTTTTAGTTTTATTTCATGTTTCCAAGCTGTTTTTTCGTCTTGTGTCTCAAAATCTATAAAAATAAAATCAAGTATGCCTATGCAGTAAACAGCTTTTAGTTCGTATTTGGGGTCGCCTTTTGTTACTTGCTCTTGTATAGGGAAGGTTGCGTAATAAACAGCACGTTCTTTAAACCAGTCTTGTTTGTTTTTTTGTAATTCTACAATAAATTTTTCGCCACTCTCCTTCTCGCAATATATATCAAATATCACTCCTTTGGCTTCGCCACTATGCCCTAATTGTTCATTATTTTTAAACCATAATTCCGTTATTTGTCCTTCTTCATCGCCCAATAATGCATTCAGAAAATCAAGTAAAATAGGTTTACTTGCTTCTTCACCAAATATTTTTTTAAAACCGAAATCTGTAAAAGGGTTTACATATACACCTGCCATTCTTTAAATATTTATTAAGCAAAGTTACTATGTATTTATCATTATAATTATTATAATAATTATTTTTAGAAAGCTGATTGGTATTGAGGTTTAGGAGTTTTTACCAATAATATAGGCGCAATTCAGCTTGTTTTGGTGTATATCCTGTTATCAGCATGTAGAACAATAAAATTATTAAGAAAGTTTGGGATTTAATATTCATATAATGATACTTTCAAAAAGTTGTAACTAATTTTGTTTAAAAAAGTAAATAATATGAAACAAGGGTTCCTATTTATAGTTTGCATTTTAGTTTTTATTCGTCTTTCTGCCCAACCCAAAGTATTTTCAGATAAAGATTATACCAAAAATCCGTTATGGATAGAAATGATTAAGGACACTACAACAAACTTTTTTGAAGTAGAAAAAGCTTATAAACTCTACTTTTCAGTACATAAAAAACCTGCCGGGGAACACGAAATAATAGGAGAAAAAGATAAAAATGATAAATTTCCAACTAAAAAAGAAAGAAAGAAATTGGAGCAGGAAAATAAAATGCGAATTGAAGTTAAAAAATATGAACATTGGCATGATATGATGCTACCCTATGTGCAACAAAACGGACATATCCTTACACCAAGTGAAAGGTTAAAAATATGGGCTCAACAAAAATCTAAATAAAAATAGTATATACATGAAACATTTTTTACTTTTATCTTGTTTTTTTACTTTCATTTTTTTAAATTCATTCAGTCAACCGGTAGTTGGAAACTGGAGTAATACCGGGCCTATACCTTTTCCTATAAATGTAACCGGACAGGTGAACGGGATGGGTAGGGTAAGCCAAATTAAATTCCACCCCACAAATCCTGCCATTATTTATGCAGTTAGTTCATCGGGTGGTTTATTTATAACTCATGATACAGGCAGAACATGGACCCCTACTCCCGGCACAGAAATGTTACCCACAACTGCTTGTTCTGCTGTTTGTATTGACTATACCAATGACAGTATTCTTTATTTAAGTACTGGCGACCAAAACTATTATAGTGATTGGTATGGTATGTATAAAAGCACTAATGGTGGCTTAAACTGGAATCCTGCTAATATAAGTATAGGAAATCGTATGGCTATAGATATTATTATGGACCCTACAAATCATCTATCTGTAATAGCTGCAACAGACGATGGCATTTGGAAAACAATGGATGGCGGTGCTACGTGGACAGAAACATTAGATAGTGGTGCATTGAAAAGCATGCAAAAACGTCCGAACAGTAATTCTGTACTCTATGCTGCAACCGGTTATCATTTTTTTAAAAGTACCGATATGGGTTCAACATGGAGCATAATTACCAGTGGCATAATTGTGCCTGCCGGCAATGAAGGTATGAGAATAGCAGTAACACCTGCAGATACTAATTTGGTTTATTTAGGAACAACGGGTGGATACGGTCAAATAATGAAATCCATTAACGGCGGAAATTCTTTTACTACAATTTACAGCAGCGATTCGCAATGTATTGTGTGTTATGATTCAACTGTAACTTCGGGTTCGCAGGGATATTATAATTTTAATTTTACAGTTAGCCCTACCAATGCAAATGAATTATTATTGGGTTCGCATTGTGTCTGGAGGTCTATTGACGGTGGCTTAACATGGAGTTGGCGTACCCAATGGTGGAATCAAATACATACCGATATGCACGATTTGGAATTTGACCCTTATAACCCAAATCTAAGATTTAATGCAAATGACGGTGGTGTTTGGGTTTCAACTGATACACTTGCTACTACATGGACACCGAGGTGTGACGGATTAGCAGCCACAGAAATGTATCATGCAGCACAAAGCCCTATCTACCGGCAATTAATAAGTGCAGGTACGCAAGATAACGGAGAATTATTTTATAATGGCAATTGGAAATGTAACCGTGGGGGTGATTGGGGTGCAAGATGTGGTATCAATTATTCAACTACCGGCACTGTATTTTATGATAATGGAAATAGACGTAATCTTAGTCCTCTAAGTGGCGATTATTCTTATAATCCTCCTTTTACAACCAATCCTGAATTTCATATTGATTTTCCGGCTTTAATACGTCAAACAGCTTTTTTGGCAACTGATACCATCTGGAGAACAAGAAATATTGATAATTCTACCCCTACATGGAATTTTCTATTTACCCTTGGTGAAAATATTAAAAGCCTTGAATCTTGCAAAGCAGATAGTAACACTTTATATGCTGTTACAAACAACGGGCATTTATTAAGATGCGATAATGCATTGGCAACAACACCTGTTTTTATGGTTTTGTTTACACCCGCCCCTACAACTATTATGACCAGTATTACTACAAACAAACACAACCCAAATTTGGTATATCTTAGTTGTGGCGATTCTTTATATCGCTCTACCGATAAAGGAGTTACATGGTCTAATATTACTTATGATTTACCTCCTCTAAATATTTTGAAAGTAATTTCTGATGACTATTCTGCAACTGAAAGACTATTTGTTTGTGCCGGAAGCTATGTTTATTATAAAGATATTACATCTACAAGTTGGTCAATTACGCATCGGTTGCCTACAGTTGCCAATATAACAGACATGATGACCTATAATGATGGAACATCGGCAAGCATTTTAAGGCTATCTACTTATGGCAGGGGTGCATGGGAATGTAACATACAAAATAATCTACCTCCTTCGGGTTCTTTCACAAGTACTAAAAACTATTTATGTATAGGTGATACTATAAAGTATTATAAAAATTTATACGGTAGTATTACTTCTTTTATTTGGAATTTTCCCGGAGGTACTCCTTCTTCATCCATTGCAGACAGCCCAACGGTTATTTATACAACAGCAGGGTTGTATGATGCAACGCTTACTGTATTTGGATTATATGGAAATGACACTATTCATGTTTATAATTATATTAATGTATCTGCCGGTGATACTGCTGTTATTTACGAAGGTTTCGAAAGTTCTTTATTTCCACCTGCATTGTGGCAAGAACAATCGCAAAGCGGTAATAACTGGTTACAAACAGATACAATTGGTGGCTACGGCTTAAGCAGCCGGTGTATTAGTTTTAATAATTTCAATAATGATGCCGGGGGTAGGCACGACAGAATTATTATGCCAAGAATAGATCTTGGATTAGCATTATCAGCCTATTTGAAATTTGATGTAGCTTATGCTTATTATCCGGGTTATAAAGATACTCTGGCAGTAGATATTTCGACTGACTGCGAAAGAACATGGACACCTATCTATTCTAAAGATTCATCTTACTTGGCAACAGCACCCGATACTACCGTATATTTTATTCCTACACACACTCAATGGCGTACAGATTCCATATCACTAAATGCTTATTTGGGAAATAGTATTGAATTAGCGTTTGATAATATTGGACATTATGGTCAAATGATATACATAGATAATGTGAATTTAAGAATGATACATCCTCCAACAAAAATAAATACTACTTCTAAATCCGATGATACATTTACTGTCTCCCCTAATCCTGCTTCTAATTGGCTTGCGGTGAAAGGAAATGATTTTGAAGGTAAAAATGTTTTGATTACCTGTTTCGATATGTTAGGTAGAATACTAATTTCCCAAAATTGTTCTATACAAAACGATATGTTTAATGCCGAATTAGATATTTCAAATTTAAAAAGTGGCGTTTATTTGGTAACTGCAATTAATGAGAAAGGAGAAAAATTTGTAAAAAAAGTTATAAAAGAATAAAAAGATATCGAAACTTATTTTATTTTTCATAACCAGAAGTTGCGATTATTTTTACAAAAAACGAAATAATAACAATAGGCAAACTTATGCCGCAACAATATGAATATTTATGGTATTTGTTTATAAATTGCATTACATTTTTTTAGGTATTTTATTGAATGTATGATTTTACTCTTTTCAGCAAAACTTACATTTATTTGCCATAAACCCTAATTATAAGTTCCAAAAGAGTTTGTCTTACATTATTAACCAATCATAACATATTATTTATATATTATAAATAAAAAATTTATTTTCATAATTCATTTTCAACAACTACGGTATTGACCATTTTATCGTGCCAAGCTTGTTTTTTACTATTAAAAAATACAGCAAAATAACCTATAAATAAAAACACAGCTGATATAATTTTGCCTAATAATCTGCCACTAGCTTTTTCAAATTAAATTTTATAACCATATATATTTGTTACTTTTATTTTTAACAGTTGCTTCCCAATTGTAGCCTGCAATTCGCTTGATTCAAAATAGGCAAAATAAAGCCATTGCACTAATATACAGGCTATTATAAACAAGAATAAAACATCATTTTTATATGTTTGTCCACTACTTAAAGCAAAGTAAATAAGTAAACAAATAATTATTAGTATTAATTCATCAATAATAAGAGCCAATAACCTCTTCCAAAATCCTACATAAATAAAATTTATTTCAGGAAAGATGGTATCAACTATTTCTTCATTATTATCAGTATTCATCTTAAATTTAGAAAAACTAACTTTTTGCTAAAACTAAGTATTTTTCAGTAATAGTTGAAAATGTAAAAAAGGGGAAAAAGCGATTTTAATAATTAATATTCTTTGGCTTTTTAAACATCTAATTACTTGCTCGTAAATCAATTACTTTTATTTGTATTTTAGTATGTCCATTATGTTCATTTTCATCAATGTTATAAACCATATCAAATAATCCATTCCTTACAATTTCATATTTCTCTGCCATATTAAAACCGATACCTTCTACAATAGTACCGTTACCTTGATGGGCTGACAATTTTAAATGTATGTCTTTAACTATTACAGAATTACCCTGAAAGTCTTGCAGCCTCCTGGTGATAAAAACAGGTTTCATATTGCCCGGTCCAAAAGGCTCAAATTGTTTTATAATATTAAAGAAAGACTGTTTTACTAAAGAAAGTGGAATTTCTGCATCTATCTCTATTTCGGGAACCTGTTGTTCTTCGGTAATAGAGTTGGCTACCACCTCTTCAAATTTATGTATAAATTCATTTACCCTATCTTCCTCCAGCGTCATACCTGCGGCATAAAAATGACCACCGTAATTGTTTAATAAATGGCGGCAAGCATGGACAGCTTCGTAAATATTAAAACCGGACACAGACCTTGCCGACCCACTTGCTTTACCATTAGATGAGGTAAGTATAATTGTAGGGCGATAGTAATGGTCTATAAGCCTAGAGGCAACAATACCCACAACCCCTTTATGCCAATGAGGTCTATATAATACTGTAGATTTACGGCCAATTAAATCGGTGTCATTTTGCATTATTGCAAGGGCTTCGTCCGTTATGATTTTATCCACTTCCTTCCTGTCAAAATTATCAGAATGCAGTGCTGCTGCAAGCTCAACAATTTTTGCCGGGTCTGTTTCTATAAAAAACTCTACAGCTTTGCGTGCATCATCCATTCTGCCGGCTGCATTAACTCGAGGTCCAATTACAAAAACAAGGTCTGATACCGTCATCTCGCGTTTCACTCCACCTAATTCCTTTAGCGTTTCAATTGCCAAACAGGGAGATGAATTAATTTTTCTAATACCGTAAAAAGCTAATATTCTATTTTCACCGTCTATAGGTACAATATCTGCTGCAATACTAGTAACTACTAAATCTAAGTATTTATAGACACTATCCATTGATACTTTCCAATGAATGGCTAATGCTTGTGCTAATTTAAAACCAATACCACAGCCACTAAGCTCTTTAAAAGGATATGGGCAGTCTTCTTGTTTGGGGTTTAATATGGCATAAGCGTGTGGTATATGCTCATCGGGCATGTGGTGGTCGCAAATAATCATGTCTATACCTAAAGATAGAGCATAAGCTACAGGTTCTGCAGATTTTATACCACAATCTAAAGTAATAATTAAAGTATAACCGTTATTACGTGCAAACTCTATTCCTTGCTGAGACACACCATAACCCTCTCTGTAACGATGTGGTATATAGTAACCAAGCTCACCTTTATAATTAGCTTTTAAAAAAGAATATAATAACGCAACTGCCGTTGTTCCATCTACATCATAATCACCATACACTAATATTCTCTCGTGCCATTCCATAGCCTCTGTAATTCGTTCTACAGATTTTTTCATTCCTTTCATCAGGAATGGGTCATGTAATTGACTTAATTCCGGTCTGAAAAATCTTTTTGCAGATTCGTAATCATCTACACCTCTTATTGCTAATAATTTACATAATATAGGATGTATATGTAGTGCATTAGTTAAGTTATTTACCTTTTCAGCATCAGCATTTTTAATTTTCCACCGTTTATCTACCTTCATTTTCCGAAATCTAATTGTTGTACAGCATTCTGATAATCTACTATCCATTTATCAAGTACTGTCTCAAATTTTTTATTATTTATATTTGTAAAAAAATCGCCTTCATTCATTATTTGTTCCAAAAGTGCATCTTGTGTTTTAATACACTGTAATGCAGTATCATAAGGAATATGGCTAAAAGAAACCATTTCGTATATAGATACAAATTGAGAAGGATATCGCTTACCTAATTCTTTTTCTATCTTTTTACGCTCTAAAAACATAGGGTCGCTAACTTTATCCCGCATTTCCACAAAGTTAAGCAAAGCAAGTGCTGCTACCGCATTACCATTGGGTTTTCTTTTTTGTTCATATTGGGCTAAAATAGTATTCCAGTTATCACTGTAATCATCCAAAAGTGTATTTAATACACTGCAATCTTCAAACCCTGCGTTCATACCTTGTCCGTAAAAAGGAACTATGGCATGTGCAGCATCGCCAATTAATGCACTTTTATCATCAAAATGCCATTGGCTTATATGTGTAGTAATAAGTGATGCTGTAGGGTTTGTAAAGAAATCTTTTAATAATTCGGGCATGATAGCTTTTGCATCGGCAAATTTTTCATTAAAGAAATTAGTAACATCATCTTCCGTTTTCAGCTTCTCAAAAGATATTTCACCTTCAAAAGGTAAAAAAAGTGTGCAAGTAAATGTGGCATCTGTATTAGGCAATGCAATAAGCATATAATTACCACGAGGCCAAATATGAAGTGCATTTTTTTCTAAAAGCCATTCGCCATTCTTACCGGGCAAAATTGCTAATTCCTTATAACCATATTCAAGATAATTTTGGTCGCAGTTTACTCTATTTAAATGCGTATAGCTTTCGCGAAGGGCTGAAAATGCACCATCTGCACCAAATAATAAATCTGCTTCTATTGTTTTGCTTGATTTATCGGCTAATTGAAAATATAATTTATTTTCTGTTACATCTACATGTTCACACTTATGTTCAAAATAGATATTAACGCCCAAGTTTTCTGCCAAAGTCATTAATTTTTTATTTAAATCGCCCCGGCTAACAGAATAGATGGCTTCATTATTTTTACTGTAGGGTTGAAAAACAGTACTTCCATCAAGTAAATGCAGGCATCTGCCATACATTGGTATTGCCAATTCTTCAATTTCATTTTTTAATCCTGCAGTTTCTAATGCCTTCCACCCCCTGGCACTTGTAGCTAAATTGATTGACTTGCCTGCAGCAATAGCTGCACTACGCATATCTTTACGCCGTTCGTATAAAGAAACATCGTAACCACGCTTGCGAAGAATTATAGAAAGTAGAGAGCCAACAAGACCGGCTCCTAATATTGTTACCTTACGTACCATAAATACATTTTTGGGCAAATTAATAATATTAGTGCAATACTGCAAGGATAATTATCACATTGAAAAACCAAACAAAAGATTAATATAATTCATTATTATCTTATGTTTATGGATAATAGAATATTTATTACGACATTTGCTGCTAAACATAAGTATATATGCCTGCTAAATTTCATGAACCTGCAATAAAATCCGGGCTTAAAAACAAACGTAAGTTATCTGCTTATTTAGATAAAGTAATAAAAAAGCATAAGAAATCTATAAAAATGGCACAAATAAATTACATATTTTGCGATGATGATTTCTTACTTCAACTTAATAAACAATACCTAAACCACGACACACTTACCGATATTATTACTTTTGACCTTAGTGAAATAGACGAATTAATTTTAATTGGTGAAATATATATAAGTATTGAAAGAGTAAAAGAAAATGCTATTAAATATGAAGTAAATTACGAAGATGAATTAATGCGAGTTATTTTTCATGGTATCTTGCATTTGTGTGGTTATAAAGATAAAAATGAAGAAGATATAATGCTTATGAGAGAAAATGAAGATAAGTGTATTGAGGAGTTTAAGAAAGAATTGGTGGTGTA
>CAIYTT010000052.1 GCA_903929195.1 uncultured Bacteroidota bacterium | reverse complement strand
TATATAAAAAATAATAATTTTAAACAATAATAAAAATCAGTTGTCAAAAATAAAGGATTAGCATAAATTGCACTGTTTTTAGATAAAATGAATATTTTTACAAATAAAGTATCAATAATATACTTATTGCTAGCAGCAATAATAGGTGGCGGAATATCAAAGTTAGTAGAATGGCGATTTGAAAAAGAAGAAATTAAACAAAATTTAGAATTAAAAAAACAAATTGCCAATAACTCTAATTGCGACTATACAATACATGGATTAAAAGGATATAAGTATATTAAGCCTATCTTTTCAGCAGAAAAAGAATGTGAATCTAAAAGGTTTGCTCCTGAAAAACAAGATATCGTTTCTATTATTGAAAACGAAAAAAACTCAGGACTCCTTACTTACGCATCTGTATATGTAGAAGATTTTAATAACGGAGAATGGATGGTTATTAATCCTGACCAAGGCTACCATCCCGGCTCGCTAATAAAAGTAGCAGTAATGATGTCTTATCTGCGTATGGCAGAAACAATACCCGGACTTTTAGACTTAAACATAAAATACAATAATGACCACCAAACCTATCCCGAAGTGGCATATAAAGCCGAAACAATTGAACAAGGCAAACAATACAAAATAAAAGAACTCCTTTATTATATGATTGCTTATTCTGACAATAGAGCAACACAAGTACTTGAAAATTACTTAAATATGGAAATATTTAAAAAAACATTTACTGACATGGGAATGAAAGAACTTAATTTTTCGGATACAAGTTACCGTATTACAGCTAATGGTTATTCGGTATTTTTTAAAGCCTTATATAATGTTGGCTACTTAACAATCCCAGCATCAGAATATGCCGATTCTTTATTAACAGAAAGTAAATTTAAAGACGGTATCATTAAGTTATTGCCACAAGAAGTTAAAGTATCACACAAATTTGGAGAATGGGGCGATGGATATAATAAAGAATTACATGAAACAGGTATTATTTATATTAAAAATCACCCTTATTTAATTTCTATTATGACCCGCGGTACCGATTGGAATAAACTCTCTGATGTAATTAGCAGAATATCAAAATTAATATATGACAAAATGGAAAAAACGAGCATTTAAAACAAAATTAAATTAGTGTTATTAGTTTACTCTATAATAATACTTCTGTAATTAGGTTTCATTTGCAATTAAGATGCCTTTTTCCTTTTTAACTAAATTTTAAAACTGTAATTTTGCTCCATGATTGCAATGAATACAATTACGGAGCAAACACACTATTTTCTTGAAAAAGAAGAAAAATACGGAGCGCACAATTATCATCCTTTACCGGTAGTATTGGCAAAAGGAAAGGGAGTTTTTGTTTGGGATGTTGATAATAAACGATACTACGATTTCCTATCTGGCTACTCGGCTATTAACCAAGGGCATTGCCACCCACGTATAATAGAAACATTTATAGAACAATGTCAAAAACTAACACTTAGCTCCAGAGCATTTTATAATAATGTTTTGGGTGAGTACGAAGAATTTATTACAGGTTTCTTTGGTTACGATAAGGTATTACCTATGAATACCGGTGTAGAGGCTGTGGAAACAGCTCTAAAATTAGCTCGCCGCTGGGGTTATGAAGTAAAAGGAGTGTTGCCTGAAAAAGCACATATTATTGTATGTAAAGATAATTTTCATGGTCGTACTATTTCTGTCATTTCCTTTAGTTCAGATGAAGCTTCTAAAAGAAATTTCGGTCCTTTTACTCCGGGTTTCATTGATATTCCCTACAATGATATTCCTGCACTGGAAGCAGCATTGCAAAATAAAAATGTGGTAGGTTTTTTAGTAGAACCTATACAAGGTGAGGCAGGCGTTATTGTACCAAATGATGGTTATTTAGCGAATGCTGCCACATTATGCAAAGATAATAATGTACTTTTTATTGCCGATGAAATACAAAGTGGTTTATGCCGTACAGGTAAAATGCTTTGTTGCGATTACGAAAACGTGCACCCCGACATCTTAATTTTAGGCAAAGCATTATCAGGCGGTACAATGCCGGTATCTGCCGTGTTAGCCGATAATGAAATAATGCTTACAATAAAACCCGGCGACCACGGCTCTACTTATGGTGGAAACCCTTTGGCATGCAAGGTTGCGATAACTGCGTTAAAAGTGCTACAAGAAGAAAAAATGGCAGAGAATGCAATTGTACAAGGCAATTTATTCAGGAATGGCTTAAAGGAAATTAACCATCCTTATATGGATACAATTAGAGGTAAGGGGTTATTTAATGCGATAGTAATAAAGCACCCAAACAAAAATATGGCATGGGACATTTGTTTAAAAATGAAAGAAAACGGACTAATAGCCAAACCCACACATAACGACCGAATTAGATTTGCACCTCCATTATTAATTACTACATCGCAAACAGAAGAATGTATTGATATTATAAAAAAGAGCTTATTTGAAATTTAAATTCCCGAGTAAGTATTCACAATTTAATACAAAGTAAAAGCCGTCATTTTAAAATAAAATGACGGCTTTTGCTTTGTAACTATTTAATTTTCTTAAATTTACATTAAACTTATTTAAGTATGGTTCTGCTAATTACTATACGTTGCACTTCACTTGTACCCTCATAAATTTGTGTAATTTTGGCATCGCGCATTAATCGCTCTACGTGAAACTCTTTTACATAACCATAACCACCATGTATCTGTATAGCTTCGTTTGTAACACGTTGAGCTATTTCGCTTGCAAATAACTTTGCCATTGAAGCTGATAATGTATAATCTTGATGGGTATCTTTATGCCATGCTGCTTTAAAACATAATAAACGTGCTGCTTCAATTTCAGTAGCCATATCAGCCAATTTAAAAGCTATAGCTTGGTGATTAGAAATCTCTGTACCGAAGGCTTTACGTTCTTTAGAATATTTTAATGCCAATTCATACGCTCCACTTGCTATACCTAATGCCTGCGCGGCTATACCTATACGCCCACCGGTAAGCACCTTCATAGCAAATTTAAATCCAAAACCGTCTTCACCAATCCTATTTTCTTTAGGTACTTTCACATCCTGAAACATGATACTGTGCGTATCGCTGCCACGAATACCTAACTTATTTTCCTTAGCACCTACAGTTACACCAATACTATCTTTTTCTACTATAAGTGCATTAATACCTTTATGCCCTTTTTCGGGGTAGGTTTGTGCTATAACTATATAATAAGATGCCGAACTACCATTCGTAATCCAGTTTTTTGTGCCATTAAGTAAATAATAATCGCCTTTATCTTCAGCAGTTGTTCTTTGCGATGTAGCATCAGAGCCGGCTTCGGGCTCGCTAAGTAAAAAAGCTCCTATTTTATGCCCACTTGCCAATGGGGTTAAATATTTTTGTTTCTGCGCTTCATTGCCGTAAGTTTCAAGCCCCCAGCAAACTAAAGAATTATTAACACTCATACATACCGAAACAGAAGCATCTACTTTAGAAATTTCTTCCATAGCAAGCACGTACGAAATGGTATCCATGCCGCTACCGCCGTAAGTAGGACTCGTCATCATACCCATAAAACCTAATTCGCCAAGTTTCTTTATCTGTTCGGTAGGGAATTTTTGTTTTTCATCGCGTTCTATTACTCCCGGTAATAATTCGTTTTTTGCGAAATCTCTTGCAGCCAATTGTACTGCTATTTGTTCTTCTGTAAGTTGAAAATTCATATAGTTGAAATATTGCCACAAAATAAGTAGAAAAATTGATAATTGGCAATTATTAGTAGGAAGAATTTATATTAAATAGTTGCAACTATTTAGGTTCTTTTGTAATAATATACAATATAGATTGTGACTTCAAAAAATGTCCTATAAAAAAAAGCCCAATCAAAGACGTCATTCCGCCCTTTAGCGGAATCCCCCGATGATTGGTAAGCAGCAATTTAAATCTGAATTTTTTAATAATCATTTTTTAATAATTCAATAAATTTTCTTAATTTTAGTATATTACAGATTTAATAGCCTACCGTGGCGACAAAAACGATACTACAAGCAGCCACCTGAATACCTGTCTGGCGAGAGTTTGCAGCAGGATTAAGTGTGTAGCAAACTCATGTATGGAAAATCTGCCGGCTCGCAACCGGAATTCATGTTACTTCTGCTAAAGTTCTTTGAATATGTTCTGAACGGGTATAATTATTCTTCCAGATAACCGCTAAGCGGAACATCTGGAAGAACGAGGATAAATCGCTAAGAATTTAATTACTTTCATTTAGCTTTGTCAAGTAAATGCCTTTGGAAAAGGAGTTCATTCTTACTTCCGGATTCCCTGCGGAAAATCCGGAAGAACGGGATAAACTTAAATAATCATTCCAGCTTTTCTTACATCATTTAATACATTCAGAAAATTAATAGGGTT
>CAIYTT010000051.1 GCA_903929195.1 uncultured Bacteroidota bacterium | reverse complement strand
GTTTTTTTATTAATTATATTTACATTACTAAATGTAATTGCTGCTTTTCATGCGTATAAATTTACACATTTTAGTGCAAGTGGTACAAAATTAGAAAACATTAATCTTACATTTTTTGAAAAAGCTAAATTATTATTTACAGGGGTAGATATACCAAGACCTAAAAACACTAAAAACCCAACCCGAAAAAATTATACAACTGTAAATATACAAAGTAATGTAAAGATTGAAGGCTGGTTTTTACCGGTAGATAAGCCTTTAGGTACTGTAATTCTTTTTCACGGTTATATATCTAATAAGTCTGAATTGATAGATAGGGCAGAGGTTTTTTTGCAAAACGGATACAATTGTCTTTTAATAGACTTTATGGGTTCCGGTGGTTCGAGCGGCAATCAAACTACAATCGGTTTTATGGAAGCGGAAGAAGTAAAAGATTGTTTTGAATATGTAAAAAAATCAGGTGAAAAGAATATCTATTTATTGGGTTCTTCTTTAGGAGCAGTAGCAATAATGAAGGCAATAAAAGATTACAATATTAAGCCTGCAAGTATTATATTAGAGTGTCCGTTTGGTACAATGTACGAAACTGTAGTAGCTCGTTTCAATATGTTGCATATGCCGCCTGTGCCTATGGCAAGTTTGTTATTATTTTGGGGCGGTATTGAAAATGGTTTCTGGGGTTTTAGCCATAATCCTAAAGAATATGCAAAAAGCATAAACTGTCCGGTATTATTACAGTGGGGGCTGCATGATGATAGAGTTAGCAAGAAAGAAATTGATGATATATATACAAATTTAAATTGCAAAAAACAAATGATAATTTATACAAAATCAGGTCATGATAATTATCTTAAAACAAGCAAAGACGAATGGAATCAAAATGTAATTACATTTATTAATAACAATCAAATTTTATGATGAAAAAATTAGTGGGGGTATTTATTGTGATTTTTATTTATATGCTTTCTTTTGGGCAAGAAAAAGCGGATTATGATGATGCTTTAGATAAATTTAGAGTTTTTTATAATCAATCGCAACCTGATAGCATCTTTAGTATGTTTTCGGATAGAATTAAAGATATAATGACTTTAAATAAAACTATTCAATCATTTAATCAGTTGCATATTTTTTATGGCGATGTTTTATCTTTTGAACCACAAGATACATCTAAAGGTTTTTATATGTACAAAACAGAATTTACAAAAGCCACACTTACACTTATTGTATCTTTAAATAAGGAATTGAAATTTGAGGCATTGAGATTTGTACCGGATAAAGATGCTAAAAGTGATACTATAAAAACGAATTTTGAATATGAATCTCAAACAGGTAAAATTAAAGGCATATTAACGATGCCACAAACAGATAAAAAGATTCCTGTAGTACTGATAATAGCAGGTTCGGGACCTACGGATAAAAATGGAAATTCTCACTTAGGTGTAAAAGCAAATGAATATAAACTAATAGCCGATTCTCTTTATAATGCAGGTATTGCTTGTTTAAGATACGATAAAAGAGGGGTAGGCGAGAGTTCGGCAGCAATGAAAGACCAAGAAAATTTGTCATTTGATGATTATGTAAGTGATGCTGTAGGTTTGATAAAGAAACTTAATGAAGACAATAGATTTAGTAAAGTAATTGTTTTAGGCCACAGTGAAGGCTCTTTAATTGGCATGATAGCTGCACAAAAAGCAAAGACTGATAAGTTTATTTCTTTAGCAGGTGCAGGTGATAGGGTAGATGTGATTATTACGAAACAACTATCTGTATCTGCTAAAGAGTTGGGTACAAAAGCTAAACCAATTTTTGATAGTTTATTAAATGGTTATAAAGTAAAAAAAATAGATTCAGAATTAATAACTGTTTTTCAGCCGGCTATACAAAATTATCTTATTTCTTGGTTGCATTATAATCCACAAACTGAAATAAAAAAACTAAAAATTCCAATTTTAATACTTCAAGGCAGCACCGATATACAGGTAAGTGTTGACGATGCAGAAAAATTGCATGTAGCAAATGGTAAATCAACATTGAAAATAATTACAGGTATGAATCATATCTTAAAGAAAGCTCCACAAAACAGAATTGAGAATTTGGCAACTTATTCTAAACCCACATTACCACTTGCCACCATATTAATGACAGAAATAATAAAATTTATTGAACAATAAATAAATTATTTTTTAAATTCATTTTATTTGTTTATTTAAAAAATCGTACCAAGTTTTATTCTTGCATCATTACTAAAGCTATCTTTGTACATCTAAAAAAGCATAGCATTTGAATTCAAGAATAAAAGTTGCCGCAGTTAGTTATTTAAATACAAAACCATTATTATACGGAATAGAAAAAAGTGAAATAATAAAAGATATTGATTTAATACTTGATTATCCGTCTGAATTAGCAAAAAAGCTACAAGCAGGTACAATTGATTTGGCATTAGTGCCTGTTGCGGCTATTCCTACTATTAAAGATGCTACAATTATTAGTAATTATGGTATTGCTTCCAATGGAAATGTTGTTTCCGTTGCTTTATTTAGCGAGGTTCCGTTAGCAAGAATAAAAAAAGTATATTTAGATTACCAGTCTCGCACATCGGTAAAATTAGCTCAAATACTATTAGAGAACTATTGGAAGATAAAAGTTGAATTATTACCAGCCCATGAAAACTATATTGAAGATATAAAAACGACAACTGCCGGAGTAATAATAGGGGATAGGGCATTAAAAAATCTTGATAAATTTAAATATAACTACGATTTGTCTGCTGCCTGGAAAAACCATACCGGACTAGATTTTGTTTTTGCTGCATGGGTAGCCAATAAAAAACTACCTCAACAATTTGTAGATATGTTTAATGCTGCAAATGAAAATGGATTAAATCATTTGGACATTGTTATAGCACAAAATCCATGTAGTTATTATGATTTAAATACTTACTTTACAAAAAATATTCAATTTTTATTAGATGAAAATAAAAAGCAGGGGCTTGAACTGTTTTTAAGTAAATTGGGAAATTGATTTGTTGAGGATATGCATTTATGATTTATATGTCTATTAAAAGGTGGAAAAACAAATAAATTAAAATTTCACTAAATGTATTCTGCTTTTTTTAACAAAATTTATTTGTCAAAATTCAAAATTCTTTTTGTATTCTTAGTTCGGGTTACATATCTTTGCACCCCCTTTGGGGTAATATGTTGTTGTACAATAAACTTTTGACCATTTTTTGTTAATATATATTTAATCCTAAATAGGTAGGTTTTCCTATCTATTAGGAATTTTTTGTTTGTAATAAAAGAATTACTTAAAAATATGGCTTTACCACAAAAGAGAACCGCATCAGGCAGGGTAAATTTTGGAAAATTACATGACGCCAATGCAACCCCCGACTTATTGGCTATTCAATTGCAGTCATTTCAGGATTTTTTCCAATTGGAAACTACTCCCGATAAACGCAATAATGAAGGTTTGTTCCGTGTGTTTAAGGAAAATTTCCCTATCACAGATACCCGTAACATCTTTGTACTTGAATTCTTAGATTATTTTATCGACCCGCCTCGTTATTCAATTGATGAGTGTATGGAGCGTGGATTAACCTATTCTGTACCATTAAAAGCTAAATTAAAACTTAGCTGTAATGATGAAGAACACGTAGATTTTGAAACAATTGTTCAGGATGTATTCTTAGGGAATATTCCATACATGACACCGCGCGGTACCTTTGTAATAAATGGTGCAGAGCGTGTTGTTGTTTCTCAATTGCATCGTTCTCCGGGTGTGTTTTTCGGACAAAGCGTACACCCCAACGGTACAAAAATATACAGTGCTAGGGTTATTCCTTTTAAAGGAGCTTGGATGGAGTTTGCAACAGACATTAATAATGTAATGTATGCATACATCGACCGTAAGAAAAAATTCCCTGTTACTACCTTATTGCGTGCTATCGGTTACGAAACAGATAAAGATATACTTGATTTATTTGGGATGGCTGACGAGGTAAAAGCAGATAAAAAGAATCTTGCTGCCAATTTGAATCGCCGTCTTGCAGCACGTGTGTTACGTAGCTGGACAGAAGATTTCGTAGATGAGGATACCGGTGAAGTTGTTACGATTGAACGTAATGAAGTTGTGCTTGACCGTGATAGCGTATTAGACGAAGAAAATGCAGAAATGATACTTGAAATGGGTATTAAAACTGTATTCTTACAAAAAGAAGAAGTTAGCGGTGATTATTCCATTATCTATAATACTTTAAATAAAGATACTTCTAACTCTGAGTTAGAGGCAGTTCAACATATCTATCGTCAATTGCGTGGTTCTGATGCACCTGATGATGAAACAGCACGTGGTATTATTGAAAAATTATTTTTTAGTGATAAACGTTATGACCTTGGTGAAGTAGGTAGATATAAAATAAATCGTAAATTAGGTTTAGATATTCATCTTACTACTAAAGTATTAAGTAAAGAAGATATTATTTCAATTATCAAGTACCTAGTACGTTTAACTAATGGTAAAGCGGATATTGATGATATTGACCATTTAAGCAATCGTAGAGTACGTACGGTAGGTGAGCAATTATTTGCTCAATTTGGAGTTGGTTTGGCTCGTATGGCTCGTACTATCCGTGAGAGAATGAATGTTCGTGATAATGAGGTTTTTACACCAATTGACCTTATTAATGCTCGTACATTATCTTCAGTAATCAATTCGTTCTTCGGTACATCACAGTTATCTCAATTTTTAGACCAAACTAACCCACTTTCTGAAATTACGCACAAAAGACGTATTTCAGCTCTTGGACCCGGCGGTTTAAGCAGAGAGCGTGCAGGTTTCGAGGTTAGGGACGTACACTATAGCCACTATGGTCGTCTTTGTACCATTGAAACACCTGAAGGACCAAACATCGGTTTGATATCTACACTTTGTGTACATGCACAAATAAATGATATGGGCTTTATTGAAACCCCATACCATAAAGTAAAAGACGGACGTGTTGATTTAAAGAACTTTAGATATTTAAGTGCTGAAGAAGAAGATTTAGCAAAAATTGCACAGGCAAATATGCCTATGGATGAGAAAGGTAATTTTACAGTAGATAAAATTAACTCACGTCAAACAGGTGATTTCCCGATTTTAGACCCTAAAGAAGTAGAATATATGGATATTGCACCCAACCAAATAGTTGGCTTAAGTGCTTCCTTAATTCCATTCTTAGAACATGATGATGCCAACCGTGCCTTAATGGGTTCAAACATGCAACGTCAGGCAGTACCGCTTATTTTACCGCAAGTACCTATCGTGGGTACCGGTTTAGAAGCAAAAGCAGCTCGCGATGCACGTATTCAGATACATGCGGAAGGCGATGGTACTGTTATGTATGTAGATGCTGACCATATACATGTAAAATATGACCGTGATGAAAAAGAAAGATTGGTTTCTTTTGAGGATGATTTAAAAATTTACACGCTTACAAAATATAAGAAAACAAACCAAAGTACAAGTATGACCCTTCGCCCGGCAGTTCGTAAAGGACAAAAGGTTGTTGAAGGTGATTTCTTGACAGAAGGTTATGCAACACAAGGCGGGGAATTAGCTTTAGGACGTAATCTTAAAGTTGCATTCATGCCTTGGAAAGGTTACAACTTTGAAGATGCGATTGTAATTAATGAAAAAGTAGTAAGAGAAGATTGGTTTACATCGGTACATATTGATGAATATGAATTAGAAGTACGCGATACAAAATTAGGAGAAGAGGAATTAACACCTGATATTCCAAACGTATCGGAAGAAGCAACTAAAGACCTTGATGAAAACGGTATCATAAGAATTGGTGCTCATGTAAATGAAGGGGATATTCTTATTGGTAAAATAACTCCGAAAGGCGAAACAGACCCAACACCGGAAGAAAAATTATTACGTGCCATATTTGGTGATAAAGCAGGTGATGCAAAAGATGCATCATTAAAAGCACCAAGCGGAACAGAAGGTATTGTAATTAATAAGCAATTATTTCAACGAGCCAAAAAAGATAAGAATTCTAAGGTTCGCGAAAAATCTGCAATTGAAAAAATCGAAAAAGTTCACGAAAAGAATTTGGAAGATTTAAAGAATTTCTTATACGAAAAATTATTAGTATTACTTAAAGAAAAACCATCGGCAGGTATTACAAATAATTTCGGAGAAACAGTATTAAGTAAAGGTGGTAAATTCAATTCTAAAACATTAAGTTCTATTGATTACCAAAATGTAAATCCTTTAGGATGGACAGGTGAAAAAGAAACAGATGAATTGATAAACCTTCTTTTACATAATTTTAATATTAAATTCAACGAAGAGTTAGGAAGATACAAAAGAGAAAAATTCAATTTAAGTATTGGAGATGAATTACCTGCCGGTGTATTAAAATTAGCGAAAGTTTATCTTGCCAGCAAACGTAAGTTGAAAGTGGGAGATAAAATGGCTGGTCGCCACGGTAATAAGGGTATTGTAGCCAGAATAACTCGAGCTGAAGATATGCCGTTTTTGGAGAATGGAGAACCGGTTGACGTAGTATTGAATCCATTAGGTGTACCTTCCCGTATGAACTTAGGACAGATATATGAAACAATCTTAGGTTGGGCAGGCGAGAAATTAGGCGTTAAGTTTGCAACACCTATATTCGATGGTGCATCAGTAGAAGAAATTGATGGTCTTATTAAAAAAGCAGGACTACCTGATTTTGGACATACCTATCTATATAATGGTGAGACCGGAGATAGATTTGACCAAAAAGCTACCGTAGGTATTATCTATATGATAAAACTACACCACATGGTTGATGATAAAATGCATGCTCGTTCTATAGGGCCATACAGTTTAATTACACAACAACCATTGGGAGGTAAAGCACAATTTGGTGGTCAAAGATTTGGTGAGATGGAGGTTTGGGCATTAGAGGCTTATGGAGCATCTAATATCTTACAAGAACTATTAACACTAAAATCAGATGATATTATGGGTCGTGCAAAAACCTATGAAGCCATTGTAAAAGGTGATAATGTACCAAAAGCCGGTATTCCCGAATCATTCAACGTATTAGTAAATGAGTTGAGAGGTTTAGGCTTGGAATTGAAATTTGAGTAGTAGAAATAGAAGCAATTTTGTATTATTAAGTAATGATTTCAAATTGTCAATACTAATTTTGTTCCTGAATAGGATAAACAATTAAGACTTGATACTTTTAAAAATATGGCAATAAAAAAAGATAACCGTCCACGGGCGGGATTTGGTAAAATTACCATCAGTTTAGCTTCACCCGATGTGATTCTTGACCGTTCTTACGGTGAAGTGCTAAAGCCTGAAACCATAAATTATCGTACTTACAAGCCGGAACGTGATGGTTTGTTCTGCGAAAAAATATTCGGTCCGGTTAAGGATTACGAATGTTATTGCGGAAAATACAAACGTATTAGGTATAAAGGTATTGTTTGCGATCGTTGCGGTGTAGAGGTTACAGAGAAAAAAGTACGTCGTGAGCGTTTAGGGCATATCAAATTGGTTGTTCCTATTGTTCATATTTGGTATTTCAAAAGTCTTCCCAATAAAATTGGTTACTTACTTGGTGTGAGTTCTAAGAAAATGGAAAGCATTGTGTACTACGAGCGTTATGTTGTAGTGCAAGCAGGTGAAGCGGAAGATATAGTACGCCAGAAAATAAACTTAAAAGAGTCGGAAGAAACACATCAGCAATTATTGACTGAAGATGAATATTTGGAAATATTAGATGCTTTACCAAAAGAAAATCAATTATTACCGGATGAAGACCCGAATAAGTTTGTTGCTAAGATGGGTGCTGATGCAGTACACATGTTATTGAGCCGCATAGATTTAGATAAATTATCTTACGACCTTCGTAACTCTGCCGCAAACGAAACATCGCAACAACGTAAGCAAGAGGCATTAAAAAGATTGAGTGTTGTTGAAGCATTTAGAGATGCCAATACCCGTATAGAAAATAGATTGGAATGGATGGTAATGCAATATATACCGGTTATTCCACCTGAATTACGCCCGCTTGTTCCTTTGGATGGTGGTAGATTTGCTTCTTCCGATTTAAATGATTTATATCGTAGGGTTATTATTCGTAATAATCGTTTGAAACGTTTGATAGAAATTAAAGCTCCTGAAGTAATCTTACGTAATGAAAAACGTATGTTGCAAGAAGCTGTAGATTCCTTGTTTGACAATAGTCGTAAGTCGAATGCAGTAAAAGCAGAAGGTGGTCGTGCATTAAAATCATTATCTGATGTACTTAAAGGTAAACAAGGTCGTTTCCGTCAAAACCTTTTAGGAAAACGGGTTGATTATTCCGGTCGTTCGGTTATTGTGGTAGGGCCTGAAATGAGTTTGCATGAATGTGGTTTGCCAAAAGATATGGCGGCAGAGTTATTCAAGCCGTTTATAATACGCAAATTAATAGAAAGAGGTATAGTAAAAACGGTAAAGAGTGCTAAGAAATTAGTAGAACGTAAGGAAGCCGTAGTTTGGGATATTCTTGAAAATGTACTTAAAGGACACCCTATATTATTAAACCGTGCCCCAACGCTACACAGACTTTCAATACAAGCATTTCAACCTAAATTAATTGAAGGTAAAGCAATTCAATTACACCCCTTAGTATGTTCTGCGTTCAATGCGGATTTCGATGGCGACCAGATGGCTGTTCACGTACCGCTTAGCAATGCTGCTATTATTGAGGCACAATTATTAATGCTTGCTTCTCACAACATTCTAAACCCACAAAACGGTACACCAATCACCCTTCCTTCTCAGGACATGGTACTTGGTTTGTATTATATTTCTAAAGGTAAGAAGTCAACTCCTGAAGTAAAAGTAAAAGGAGAAAACATGATTTTCTATAGCCCCGAAGAAGTTATTATTGCTAATAATGAAGGTCGTGCCGATTTGCATGCACACATTAAAGTAAGGGTAAATGTGCGTCAAGCAGATGGAAGTATTAAAAATCAATTATTAGAAACAACAGTTGGTAGAGTCATATTTAATCAGTTTGTACCTGTTGAAAATGGTTTTGTAAATCAATTACTTACAAAAAAATCTTTAAGAGAGATTATTGGTCAGATATTAAAAAATACTACAATTCCAAAAACAGTTAAGTTCTTGGATGATATTAAGACTTTAGGTTTCCGTACGGCATTTAGAGGTGGATTGTCTTTTAATATTAATGACCTTAATGTTCCGGATATTAAAGACGAATTGGTTAAAAATGCACATATTGTAGTTGATGAAATTTGGAACAATTATAATATGGGTCTTATTACCAATAACGAGCGTTATAACCAAGTTATTGATGAGTGGTCTCGTGTGGATACAAGAGTAACAGAAACATTAATAAGAGAGATGGCAGCTGATAAACAAGGATTTAATTCTGTTTATATGATGCTTGATTCCGGTGCCCGTGGTTCTAAACAACAGGTAAAACAGCTTGCAGGTTTAAGAGGATTGATGGCTAAGCCGCGTCGTAGTGGTTCATCGGGTTCAGAGATTATTGAAAACCCGATTCTTTCAAACTTTAAAGTTGGATTAAGCGTATTAGAGTACTTCATCTCTACGCATGGTGCTCGTAAAGGTCTTGCGGATACGGCACTTAAAACAGCCGATGCAGGTTATCTAACCCGTAGGTTAGTGGATGTGGCTCAGGATGTAGTTATTAATGGTGAAGATTGTGGCACATTAAGAGGTATTGCAATATCAGCATTAAAAGATAATGAAGATATAGTTGAACCATTATATGACCGTATATTAGGTAGAACATCGTTACATAATGTTTATGACCCACTTACCGAACAGATTATTGCTGTAGCCGGCGAAGAAATTACTGAAGATATTGCAAAACTAATTGATGATAGCGCTATTGATACCGTTGAAATTCGTTCTGTTCTTACTTGCGAAAGTAGAAGAGGAGTATGTTCTAAATGCTACGGTAAAAATCTTGCTACCGGCTATATGACACAAAAAGGTGATGCTGTGGGTATTATTGCTGCACAATCAATTGGTGAGCCGGGTACACAGTTAACACTTCGTACATTCCACGTGGGTGGTGTTGCGGGGTCGTCTGCTATCGAATCTCAATTGGTAGCTCGTTTTGAAGGTACAATACAATTTGATGGTTTAAGAACTACCAAGTTTAAAGACTCGGAAGGTGTTGAACATATTTCTGTAATAGGTCGTACAGGTGAAGTGCGTATTGTGGATGTAAATAATGATAGATTATTAATTACTAATAATATTCCTTACGGCTCTACATTGAAAATTGCTAATGGCAAAAAAGTAGCTAAAGGTGATGTTATTTGTACTTGGGATCCATTTAACGCGGTTATTATTACTGAAATAACAGGTAAAGTTCGTCTTGAAAACGTTATTGACGGTATTACTTTTAGGGAAGAAGCCGATGAACAAACAGGACACCGTGAAAAAGTTGTAATTGAAACGAAAGACAAAACAAAAATACCGGCAATTGTAATTGAAGGTAAAGAGTCTAAATTATACAACTTACCTGTAGGTTCGCACATTATTGTAAACAATGATGATGATGTACATAACGGGCAAGTATTGGTAAAAATACCTCGTGTTATGGGTCGTAGCCGAGACATTACGGGTGGTCTTCCGCGAGTAACTGAATTATTTGAAGCAAGAAACCCAAGTAATCCGGCAATAGTTGCTGAAATAGATGGTGTTGTAACATTTGGTTCTGTAAAGCGTGGTAACCGTGAAATAATAGTTGAATCAAGAGAAGGCTTAGTTAAGAAATATTTGGTACCATTAACAAGACATATCATGGTGCAAGACGGGGACTTTGTAAAAGCGGGTACGCCGTTGTCTGACGGAGCAACTACACCAAGTGATATACTTTCAATTAAAGGACCATTTGCAGTACAAGAATATTTGGTAAATGAAATTCAAGAGGTTTATCGTTTACAGGGTGTAAAAATTAATGATAAACACATTGAAGTTATTGTGCGTCAAATGATGCGTAAAGTAACTATCATTGACCCGGGAGATACTAAATTCTTAGAAGAAGATACCGTTGATAAGTTTGAGTTTATGGACGAAAATGACTGGATATTTGATAAGAAAGTAATTACAGAAGCCGGTTCTTCAGAAAAAATGCATCCGGGACAAATTGTTACTCTTCGTGAAATAAGAGAAGAAAACAGTGGTTTACGTCGTGCAGATAAAAAATTAGTAGAATTCCGTAATGCAAATTCAGCAACTTCTGCACCAATGTTATTAGGTATTACAAAAGCTTCTTTAGGTACTCAAAGTTGGATATCTGCTGCCTCATTCCAGGAAACTACTAAAGTACTTTCTCAAGCGGCTATTAATGGTAAAACAGATTATTTGCTTGGCTTAAAAGAAAACGTAATTACGGGTAATTTAATACCTGCCGGTACGGGTATGCGTGAGTTTGACGGTATTGTTGTAGGTAGTAAAGAAGAGTACGAAATGCTTATGGCTAATAGGGATGTTTTACAATTTGATGAAGAAGAATAGTTTTAAAAAGTCTATACATACTAAAAAAGGTTAGCTCGTTTGCTAACCTTTTTTAGTATAAGGCAATTTATATTATAAATATATTCAATTTAAATATTCAAAATCAGGATAAAATACATTTTTAAGTTTTATTTTTGCTTCTTAATTTATTATAAATGATTAAAACAGATTTTTTAGTAATTGGCTCCGGTATTGCAGGTTTAACTTTCGCCGTAAAAACTGCCCGCCGTTTTCCTGAAAAAAAAATTACTATTATTACCAAAGCAAATACGGATGAGACAAATACAAAATATGCACAAGGTGGTATAGCGGTTGTAAACGATTTAAATAATGATAGTTTTGAAAAACATATTGAAGATACATTAATTGCAGGAGCAGGAATTTGCAATAAAAAAATTGTTGAAATTGTTGTGAATGAAGGGCCTGAACGCGTGAATGAAATTATAGAATGGGGTACAAAATTTGACAAAGACATAGAAGGTGATTATATGCGTGGCAAAGAAGGGGGACATTCCAGAAATAGAATATTGCATCATAAGGACATTACCGGCTTTGAGATAGAACGGGCTTTATTAGAGGAAATAAAAGCATATAAAAATATTGAAATTTATAGCCATTGGTTTGTAATCGATTTAATTACACAGCATCATTTGGGCTTTTTGGTAACCAAAGCAACACCCGACATTACCTGTTACGGTGTTTATGCTTTAAATATATATACAGGTACAATAGAAAAAATTATTGCAAAAGCTACCTTAATGGCATCCGGAGGGGTGGGGCAGGTATATAGAAATACTACCAACCCCAGAGTAGCTACCGGTGATGGTATTGCAATGACTTACAGGGCTAAGGGAAGGATAGAAAATATGGAATTTATACAGTTTCATCCTACTGCACTGTACGAAATGGGTGTAAGCCCGTCTTTTTTAATTACAGAAGCCGTAAGAGGCGATGGTGGAATACTTAGAAATAAAGACGGTATTGCTTTTATGCCTAATTACGACCAAAGGGCAGATTTGGCACCGCGTGATATTGTGGCACGTGCCATAGACAGTGAAATGAAACGCACAGGTACCGAGCATGTTTACCTTGATTGTAGAGAGATGAATACTGAAAAATTTAAAACCCATTTTCCGAATATATATGCAAAGTGCTTGAGTTTAGGTATTGATGTTTTTAAGGACATGATACCTGTTACACCGGCTGCACACTATTGTTGCGGTGGTATTAAAGTAGATGAATTCGGACGTTCTTCAATAATAAATTTATATGCGTGTGGCGAATGTGCCAGTACCGGCTTGCATGGTGCAAATAGACTTGCTTCCAATTCATTATTAGAAGCTTTGGTGTTTGCTCATCGTTGTGCAGAAGATATTGCTTCTAAAATAAATGATATACCCTATATTATAAATGTACCTAATTGGAATGCGTCGGGAACAAATGAACCTAAAGAGATGATATTAATTACACAGAGCCTTAAAGAGATTCAACAGGTAATGAGCGATTATGTAGGCATTTTAAGGAATGATACCCGATTACAAAGAGCCTTAAAAAGAATAGATTTACTGCACGAGGAAACGGAGGACTTATATAAAACTACCATCTTATCGCCACAACTTTGTGAGCTTAGAAATTTAATTACAATTGGTTATTTAATTGTAAAAAGTGCCTATTTTCGGAAAGAGAGTAGAGGATTACATTTTAATACAGATTATCCTCAAAAAAGTAAATTATTACAACAAATTGTATTGTAAATAAATATAACTTAATAAATAGCTACGGTAAATCAATTCACTTTCAAGCCGGCTTCTATCATTTCTTTCAGCACATTTAAATCGATATCTGCAAGCTTATTTACATAGAGGCAGCCCAAACCTGTTTTATATTTACCAAGCTTTTCAAGCGAGCCGGCATGCTCATCTATATAATTGCCAAAGTACAACGACAGGTTCGTTTTGCGAGGTGCAAAACCTATCCGCATCCAGTCGGATTCACGACCTGTTGTGGGGCTTTTGTGTCTTTTGAAACCAAAGCCTACAAAGGAATTACTCCATAATACCGGCACTTCATTGCTTGCTGTTTTCATCATTTCCAGCAATACAAAACTGTCTTTACGCTTTTGGTCAGGGGTAATACTATTAAGGAAATCCTCCACATTTTCATTGGTAGGTTTTGTCTTGTTGTCAGCCAGTTTTGTTTTCTTTTCAGTCATTTTAATATTGTTGTTTACTGCAACATTTTAATGTGCAAATATACATAAAATTAAAGAACCGCTATATCAAACATGAAAAATTTTACTACTGTCCGGTATTTTTACCTGTAAATTACCTTTTAGATTAATAAATTTGATTTATAAATAAGAATACGGTTTCCTATTCAAAATTTCACTAATTTTGTACTCATATTAATAATTTACAATGGGCTTATTCGATAAAATCTTCAAGCGTAATAAAGAACAGGAAGAACAAAAAGAGGCACTTGATGAAGGACTGAAAAAAACCAAAGAAGGATTTTTCTCAAAACTCACAAAAGCTATAGCAGGTAAGGATAAAGTTGATGAAGAGGTACTTGATGAACTTGAAGATGCACTTGTAGGTGCCGATGTGGGGATAGATACTACAGTAGCCATTATTAAAAGAATTGAAAATAGAGTTTCAAAAGATAAATATGTAGGTACTTCCGAGTTAAATAAAATTTTGCAGGAAGAAATAATGGGTATGCTCACCGATGCACCTACTAATGAGTTTGCTACTTTTGACGTACCTAAAGGTAAAAAACCGTATGTAATTCTAGTTGTTGGTGTTAATGGTGTTGGTAAAACAACAACAATAGGGAAATTAGCTTATAATTTTAAACAGAATGGTAAAAATGTAATGTTGGGTGCAGCAGATACTTTTAGAGCGGCTGCCGTTGACCAGCTTACCATTTGGAGCGAAAGGGTAGGTGTACCTATAGTTAAAAAAGAAATGGGCAGCGACCCAAGTGCAGTTGCATTCGAGACGGTGCAAACCGGTATAGCAAAGGATATGGATGTGGTAATTATAGACACAGCCGGAAGATTGCATAATAAAGCTTATTTAATGGATGAGCTGGGCAAAATAAGACGCGTAATTTCTAAAAAAATGCCGGATGCCCCACACGAAGTCATATTAGTATTAGATGGCAGTACCGGACAAAACGCATTAGAGCAAGCAAAGCATTTTACTGCTGCTACCGATGTTACGGCTATTGCTATTACGAAACTTGACGGCACTGCAAAGGGTGGAGTAGTGCTAGCAATTGCCAATCAATTTAAAATTCCGGTTAAGTATATTGGTGTTGGTGAAAAAATGCAAGACCTTCAAATATTTGATAAAGAAACGTTTGTAGATAGCTTATTTAATCTTGAAAAATAATACCACTACTTTCGATTTACCGAAACAGGCAGCAATAAAGAATCTTAGGCAAATACCCGGAGTGGGCATTTCTATTGCTACCGATTTATGGAATATTGGCATTAGACAAGTATCTGATTTACAAGGTATTAAACCGGATTATTTATATGCTGAATCTAATAAGTTTGCCGGTATAGTACAAGATAGATGTCTGCTTTATGTTTTTAGATGTGCCGTGTATTTTGCCGAAACACCGGAAACGGATAGAGAACCGGAAAAATTAAAATGGTGGAATTGGAAATATTAAAATGTATATTATAAAAAAATGAGTTTTAAAAATATATTATATTATATATTTATTGTTTTCCGTGTTTTATTATATCCTTTTGCACTGATATATGGCAGCTTAGTATGGCTAAGAAACAGACTCTATGATATAGATTTGTTTAGCTCGGTAGAATTTAGCGTGCCTGTAATTACAGTAGGTAATCTTTCTGTTGGCGGTACCGGCAAAACGCCACATGTAGAATATTTAATACGATTATTGCAATACAGGTTTAAGGTTGCAACCATGAGCAGAGGATATAAACGCTTAACGCAAGGGTTTATAATTGCAGACGACCAAACCAATGCATTAAGAATAGGAGATGAACCGATGCAATACCATATAAAATTTCCGGAATTAGTAGTAAGTGTAGCAGAAGAAAGAATGACAGGAATACCATTGTTATTGCAAAAAAAGCCGGAAATAGAAGTCGTATTATTAGACGATGCTTATCAGCACCGGTCGGTAAAGGCAGGAATCAATATCTTAATTACCGATTATTCTGCTCCGTTTTATAACGATTTTATTTTGCCTTTCGGTGGGCTTAGAGAGGGGCGTAATGCTTATAAGCGAGCCGATATTATTATAGTATCTAAATGCCCTGCGGATATTACAACACAAAAAGCAACTGAAATTACAAACCACATAAAGCCATTAGAAAAACAACGTGTTTTTTTTACAAAAATACAATACGATGCTCCTTATCATTTTCTGAATAATGAATATTATAATGAAACGAATATTTTGAAAAATACAAATGTTATATTAGTATGTTGTATTGCAAAACCGCAGCCTTTAATAAATTATTTAAAGTTACAAGCTACTGATGTTCATGTACTTACCTATAGAGACCACCACTATTTTACAACACCCGATATTGAAGAAATAAAAAGTGCTTACGACAACTGGACAGTAGAAAACAAGCTGATTGTAAGCACCGAAAAAGATGCGGCAAGGTTACAACTACATACAGAAAAGCTAAAAGAGTGGGGCATTACAATTTTAGTATTACCAATAGTTATTAAAGTACTTTTTAATAAAGAACAAGAATTAGATGCTCTTATTACCGATTATGTAGAACAGGCATTGATAGAAAACCAAGAAATTGGAATATATTGATAATAGAGGCTTTTCTAAAAGTGCTAAGCCCCCAAAAATTATATATATATTGCTCTTTTTAAAGTGTTTAAAATGACAACTTTTTTAAAGTTGTCATTTTAGGATTATCATATTTATTTTCCATTAATAATTTTTAAAGCTTCTTCCATCAGTTCGTCTCTGCCTTCTTTAATTCCTTTTTGGGTAGGTTTTACTACTTTATCTATTTTTACACCTACTCTTTGAGCTTCTGTACCATCCATATACATTATTCCAATACCGGATATTGCTCCATAAAATTTCCCTGGAAATTCAGTAATAGAAACATAACCATCTGCACCTGCAGTTTGGCTACCAATTGTTACTGCACCCGGTATAGTTTGAAATGCCATTGTACTCCATTCGCCAAGGCTTTGGGTGTTTTGGTTAACCAATAGTACTATTTTACCTTTATAATGTTCGCCGGTTTCGCTGCCACTTACCATAGTATCCCTTAACTCAAAAAAGCCGGGTATTTCGGGATTAATTACATAAGATTGCATATATGGAGTTATTTTATCTTTAAACCAAGTACAATAGGTGTAAGGGAACGAATTATCGTAAGGGTAATATCTTAGGTCTATAATGATCCCTTTAGTATTTTTTAATGTTTGTTTTACGGTATCAAAATTTGTCATCGTCAAGTTTGCAGGGTTAATAAAGCCAATGTTATTTTCCATTACTTTAAAATCTATTTCATTTCTTAGAGATTTGATAATATAATTAGATAAATATTGGTTGAAATTTAAACATTTTACATTTACATCTACCAATTTATCATCTCTTTTAACCAATACATTCAATGCTGTATCATGTGTTCTCAATAAAAAAAATGATGAAATTCTATATAAAGCAGAAATATTAGAACTAGGCGCAATTTGATAGATTTTTTTTAAAATTTTAGGGCAAGACACTCCATTTACTTTTTCAATAATATCCCCAATTTTAATTTTATTTTTAATATCACATGTGTCATTGAAATATCTAGTTACAATAAAATTATTATCTGTGTATTCAGCCATAAAGTTAGCAATATTTGTTCCAATAAATTTGAAAACCGTTTTATCGTAAAATACTTCTTTTATGTTAGTAGCATGACTATCATTAATTCTTGATATTAACTTCATGCAATTAACTTTATATGTAACTGAGTCCTTTGCCATACAAAATTCTGGAATAAACTCTGCCAAGACTTTATTCCAGTCTTCGCCAATTAAGTGCCGATAGGGAAAATAATATTGTATTTGATTCCAATATCTATAAAGTGCTAATAAGCGGATGCCGGCATCAGGATAGTCTGTTTGCGAATAAGAATATTCATTAGTGAAAATTGGGTTGCCTTGTATCTCAATTGTATCTACATAGTAATGCTTAATGTTAATGCTTCGGTTTAATTTAATATATTCTAATTTCTTTTGTAAAGTAGTAGGGAAATTATCTTTTGCAAACAAGTAACCATAATCGGGCATTTGGAGAGTATAGGGTGTTTTAACAATTGGTACACAATCAGGGCAAGGTGCAGGCACGCCAAAATTATCTACCCATTGTTCCATTATTATATTTGCGTCTGCTTTAGTTTTTGCTTTTAG